>JAJRCL010000118.1 GCA_028679035.1 Methanomicrobiales archaeon
AGGTATCGATGATCTTCCCGCCGGAAGCGATGAGGCCTGCCACTGTCAGCCACCCGACCGAACCGTACACAAAGGTAACCAGGTAGACGAAAAAGCCGGAACTGTTATCACCGGTGTAGTAGGTGATCAGGGTAAAAAGGCCCATCACGATCCCGACACTGATCAGGAGAATGGCCGAAACATAGGCAACGAAGGTGAACCTTCCCCGGCTGAATGATGACCGAATCGCGTCGGTGAAGTACCGGAATACTTCGTCCAGGCCGAATCCTTTGATAAGCAGATAGATGCCGATCACCCCTATCACGATGATCATCGCGTATTCGGGCCGGCTGATCAGGTACGCCATCGCAAAAAGGAGCATCGCCAGACCCAGGGGGACAAGAACGACGCGGGAAATTTTCGGATCGTCGAACAGTTTCTTGATAATATAATACGTGCCTTCCAGGTTCGGTATTTGGGAAACAATGACCCTTCGTACGCTCGAGACCGGGATACGGGACTGGATGATCGGGAGGACGTATTCGTCTTCCGCCCCGTCGCCGACCAGGATACAGTTGTCTGCACCGGTCGCCTGTACCACTTGGTCCAGACCAGCGGCGATACGGCGGTCACCATCGATCATGTGCATGTGATCGCCGGCAAGGATGGCGATCGCCACTTCCTCCCCTTTGCGGACGAGTTCATCATAGATTTTGACGCCCTGAAAAATCGCATTGATATCCGAGTCTTCAGGATCAGCAAGGGCAAGGGTATTTGCGGCTTCCAGGCAGGCAGCCCTTCCGATCAGGGGGCTTGCAATATTTCCCTTAAAGCCAATGTCATCGTCCCGGTCTACGCAAAGAACCAGGGTCCGGCCTCTTGCCATGGTATAAAGATTGCGGTCAAAAGTATTAAAGGGTAGGTGTTCCGATTGTGGATGCACGTCGATACATGATCACACCACTCATTGTCCACCGAAAAGATTCGAAAGGAAAACCATGAATTACCGGCATGTACCCGTGATCCGAAATGGCGCTTAAAAATGTGTCTGTACGGATCAGGGTCCGATAACCGCACGATCCACTAAAAAAAGGAAAATATCCCCAGATTTACCGATCACCCATCAATTCTAAGCTCTTTCCGGATTTTTGAACATTTATAAACCCGGCATGAAGAGTATGAAGTATATGCAACACCCGCTCTCCTCACTCTTCGGAATTGCTCCTGAAGCAATGAGTGACCCGTCCGTGGCCCGCGTTACGGTTCCCGCCGGCTACACCTTCCTGATACTCTTCTGTTATGCGATCCTGGTTTGTGGCGGTGTCGCTGCATCCTTCTAACGTGGTAAATCCATCAAATCGCAGAACCCGTGTTCCGTTTTCGGTATTCAGGACTGAATAACAGGAATCGTTATTCCTGCTTTCTGGTATCCTGCACAGTTTCTCCGGGATGGAAATGGTAGGTGGGCGAGAGGGGCTTTCCACAGTGGGGGCAGATCGTTGCGCATTGCATTTTGCGCTGGGCGAGCTCTTCGGCAAAACCGGAGGCAAAAATGCCGGCGGGCAGGGCAAAGAGCCCGATCCCGATTATCGCAACGAACCCCCCGATGATTTTTCCGGCAACGGTCACCGGGTAGACATCACCGTAACCGACGGTGGCGAGGGTAATCACGCCCCACCACATTGCATCCGGGATCGAAGAAAACTTCTCGGGCTGGGCGTCGTGTTCGGCATAATAGATCAGGCTCGAACTGAAAATCAGCAGCAGGATGAGAATAAAAAAGGTTGCAGCCAGTTCCTCTTTCTTATTATACAAAACTCGTTCCAGGGTTTTGACGGCTTCAGAGTACCGTGAGAGCTTGAAGATACGGAAGATCCGCACGAGCCGCAGGATCCGCAGGAAACGCAGATCGATGAGATGCATCGGGAGCAGCAGCGGGATGTAGAACGGGGCTATCGCAATCAGATCCACGAGGGCAAGCGGTGTGATCGCATAGCGGAGCCTGCCCAGCACCGGACGCTGGTAAGCAGGTGAAACGGTGATGACCCATAACCGGAGGATGTATTCTATGGTGAATACAATCACGGAGAAAATATCAAAAATGGTGAAGGCGAGGAGATACGTCTCATGCAGACCCGGAATTGTTTCAATGGTAACCACGAGGACATTCAGGGTGATCAGCGTGATCATGAAGACATCGAAAATATGAATGGCGCGATCGTGGGGGGACACATTTTCCAGGATTTCGTGCAATCGCTTCCGCATACGGTTCATGCCTTCCGATTCCGAGGTCATTTCAAAAATCTCTCAATGTTGCCTCATATCAATTAGTCGGTACGCAGTCCGGGAAACGGTGTGCAAATGGTCCCCTCAACGGATGGGCCGGATCCACGACCAGGACCCTTACCGGATCAGTGGGTCGTTGCACAGGAAAAAATTGGGATTCAGAAATCCGGCAGGTGCTTTGCGATCCACCATGCATGGATTGCGAGGAGGATGTAGAGCGGGAAGAGGACCATGTAGGTGAGGGATTCGCCTGCGTTCGCGAGCATCCAGAGCGTGAACGAGAGCTCAATCTGGAACGCGGTAAGCCCCCACCAGAACCCCAGGTAGTTGTACCCCTGACCCGGCAGGATGAAGTTCAGGAACGCGGCGATACGTGGGTTCTTGCGCACGCGGGGACGTTTTGCGATTCCCCGTGGGAGATAACGATGTGCTATCCCGCAGCGAGCTGATGCGAGTACCGCCTTCCAGCGCACCGCGGGATTTTCGTCCCGGAGGGCCTGCATGAGGGTGGGGGTTGCGTCGGCACAGGCGAGTTCTCCCAGTGTCTCGACAACTTTTACCCGGACGTCGACATTTTTATCCCGGAAGGCCTTGGTGAGCGGGTCGAGCGCGGCCTTCCCGATTCCCGGGATTTCACCCCAGTTCTGTTTACCCACCGCGAGCCATGCCTTTTCCACGTCGTTTCGGGGTGTCCAGCCTACTTTTTCCAGCGAAATCGCTGCCCCATAGCGGACATACTTGTCTTGGTCCTGGACCGCGGAAACGAGGCCGGGAATGGCACGGGAGTCGCCGATCTCCCCCAGTGCAATCGCTACAGCCCACCGAACTTCGAGGCTCTCGTCGTTCAGGAGCTCGAGGAGTACCGGAACAGACGTGGGGTCCCGGATCTCTCCCAGCGCCTCAATAAGGCCGAGACGGATATCACGGTTGCGGTTTTTCAGGGAGGCCAGTATCGGGCCGACCGATGATGTCCCGCTCTTTCCCAGTGCCTGTGCCGCCTGCAACTGCACCTCGAAGTCCTTGTCCCGCAGGAGCCGGATCAGTCCCTTAATGTCGCCGCGGGCAGCCATGCCCCCGATATCGGGTTTCTGTGCCATCAGGAATCACATCTCCGGAAGACGCCGTGCAAGGATGTACGCATGCAATGCAAAGACTACCCAGAGGGGCGAAAAGACGAAGATCGGGACGGGCTGCCAGAAGATATAACGCATGATCTGGCCCTCAAACAGGACGAGGATCAGGGTCGCCAGGAGAAAGGTCTGCCAGAACGTAAAGCCCCACCACTTCCCGACATAGGTGTAGCCGTATCCGGGCATGATGAAATTCAACCACGCCGCATAGAGTGGGTTCTTACGGACACGCGGGCGCCGTGCGATCGCCATGGGGATCGCCATTGGCTGTACCCCGCAGCGCAGTCCGGAGAGGACTGCGTTCCAGCGTACAGCCCCGTCCGGATCCCGCAGCTGGGTCGTGCAGGCGCGTGCCGAATTGGTACCCCCGATTCTTCCGAGGGTCTCGATGATCCGCATCCGCACCTCGCCATCCGGGTCGTGGATGAGCGAGGTCAGAGGCTCAACGGCGTCCTGTCCCATCGCCCCAACAGCATCCCAGTCCTGCAGGCCTATCCGGGCATATGCCCGGTCCTTTGGGTCCTTCGGTTGCCAGCGCAGCTGCCCGAGTGCTGTAGCAGCTCCATAACGGACAAACCGATCAGGATCCCGCAGCGCTTTGATCAGGTGCCGGATCGCCCGGGGATCCCCAATCTCACCTATCGTCGCTGCCGCTGCCCACCGTACCTCGCTGACCGGATCTTGTTCGAGCACATCGGAAAGGGGCTCGGTGGAACTGAAATCCCGGATATCTCCGAGTGCCTCAATTGCCCCCAGCCGCACCTCAAGCGAAGGATGACCGAGGTTCACATGCAGCTGGTGCAGTGCGTCCTTCCCCAGCGTTCCGAGCGCTGCTGCTGCTTTCCACTGCACGTCATAATCAGGGTGCTGCAGGGTGTCGATGAGGGCGGAAACGTCTTTTCTTCCCTGCATCGCCGTAATGTCGGGCTTTCCGGTTTGAAAACGATGAAATAAGCCCATATGAACAGATCCTGCTTAAATACATGATTCTTGGAGCGCCCCTATATGAACATTACCGTATGAGAAACGGCCCGTTCAGCGGCTGGTCAGCCAGCGATAGATGCCGGCACGGTCATTCAGGTGGGAAGCGATGGTGTGCAGGATAAGCACATCCTCCCGGAAAGAGGCTGATCCGGTCATATCCCCATTGAGGGATTCGTACAGGGACATGATGGTCCCGTTCCCCAGGAACGTATTCAGAAGGTCGGGGTCGTTATGGAGCGTGGGGAGTTGGACGAAGATCGTTTCCCGGGAACGGTAGTATGCGGAAAGGATGGTCTTCACCTGTGCACCACTCCCATAGGAGCGGCCGGCGCTGATCGCGATGATCATCGGTTCCGAACGCAGCTCCTTTCCACCCTGGATCCGTTCGGGGACCATGCCCACGAGAAACGTCCCCGTGGTCTCGATATAGGCATACCCGCTGGACCGGAACGGGTTTTCCGGGTCCGCTATCCCGACTCCCATGTGTTTTTCCGGCGCGAAATACAGGAGACTGGTGTTGTATCCTTCCCGGGCGAGCAGTGCAGCGAGGAGCAGGGCCTTGTCATCGCAGTCCCCGGTGTAGTCGGTGAAGGTCTCGACCGGGAATTTCGGTGCTCCCTGTTCTGTCCCGTACGGGATCGACTGTACGAAACTGGTGATGAGCTCCAGGTATTGATCGCTGTCCAGGTAGTTTTCGGCGCGGACGCGCCGGAACTCAGCGATCAGGCCATTGTAGAACTCTTCCTGGCTTGCGTCCTGGATAAACGATCGGTAATAGCAGGGGACCCAGCTGGATTCTGGAAAAGCACCGTCCAGATAGGCGCTCTTGTCTGCATGCGATGCACCGCGGTACACACCCATCGCGATGGGTGCGGAAAGGGAAAGGTTCCCGTACGGGCCGAAGGGGAACTGGTACGCGGGGCGGATGCTTGCGATGCCGTTGGCGGCCTGGACGCCGATCATAGGGTAGACTCCGGCAGGACAGGTGGGTGCCTGCATGGAGATAGTCATGGGGGACGGGGTGGGGTGCGTGGTGAGTGTTGCCATCGGGGTCGGGAAGGCTATAACCGTGGTTGAGGTTGAGATGACCGGAAGTGGGGTCGCGGTGGGTACAGAGGTCGTATTCGCCGCAGGATCAATGGGAGGCACAGATGCACACCCTGCCAGGATCGCGAGCATACTACAGACAAATAAAACGGAGAAAATGGTGGAACCCATGAATAGAGTAGAATTTCAGGGCGGAACGTATAACCTTTCTGAGCTCGCGGGGAGGAGGACATCGATCTGTGATTCACCCGATGCCCCAAAAATCGAGAAATTATTGTCTTAGATAGGAAATATTGAAAATCGGGATTGAAATACGGAAATTTCACAAATTGTACAAAAAACAATTCGCGAAGGGCAACTCGGAACGAAGTGGATTCGCAGAGAATCGCGTGAGTATTGTCCGGAATTGCACCGGAATGCGATTGCATGGGACATAATACACCCTTCTATGAGAGCAGGTTTCTCATGATTTGCTCTTTCCATAATCATGCGGGACTGCACAACCTATCGTGAAGGTGAACACCGCTTCCCTGTGACCCTGAT
>JAJRCL010000119.1 GCA_028679035.1 Methanomicrobiales archaeon
TTGTTGCGTTTGACCGGGCAATCCAGCTGAATCCGAAAAACCCGGAGTACTGGTGCGGACGGGGCGATGCGTTCTTTGCACAAAAACAGTACAGGAATGCGTTGCCGTCGTATGAATCGGCCATCGCACGTAATCCCGGGGACACTGCGGCCCTGATGGGAAGAGCACGTTCCCAGCTCGCGCTTGGGCTCTACGCGCCGGCCGTGGAGTCCTTTGACCAGGTTCTCCGGAATGACGTGAATACTGTCGAGGCATGGCTCGGAAAGGGAATTGCCTTAAAATCTCTCGGGAAATTCCGTGACGCAGACAGCGCCTTTGATACGGTCATCCGTCTGGATCCGGGAAATGTCCGGGCGTGGGAGTATAAGGGAGCTACATTATCCGAATCCGGGGATCTTGCGGGCGCAATTGGGGCGTACAATCAGGTGCTGCTGCTGGATCCGAAACGGGACGATATCCGTCGTGTAAGAAACGAATTACTCACCGCACAGGCTCTCCAGGTCACCCCGGTGCCGGAAAATACTGCACCGCTCTCAGATGACAGCCGGCCCATACAGAACCCTGGTTTGAATCTGTCCGGCATTGACGAAGGGCTGTGGGTTGCATGCATTATCATTTCCGGTATCGTCATTGGTATTGTGGCTGTAAAACGGGTCCGCATCCGGCGCGAACCCGAACCGGTGTTTACCATTGATACACGCCTGCTGAAAAAAGAGATTGATGAATTCAGATCGACACTTCCGGAGATGAAGATACTGCCAGACCCGCTACCGGCGCCTGAGGTACCTTCTGCAGCAATGGGTGCAACAATAAGTCAGCGCCAGCCCTGCGAACATTGCGGAACGCCTGATGGGGTTCCAGCGGTTTGTTCCTACTGTAAAAGGGTTTTTTGCCCGGATCACCTAACGCCTCCGGATCACAACTGTTCCTACCTCCGCGACTGGGAGAGAGCACGTTCTGTACCAGCGTCTGTGGATGGTCCTGAGAAAGATTCTTCATCCCATGAAAAATGATTTTCACTTTTCTCCGGGAAAGGCATCCGGGCTCTTTTAAAAATAATTCCCTCCTGCGGTGGTGACTCGAACCACGGGGGAGCAGAATTGAAGAAGATTCCAAAAAAGGGAGTCTATTGATGCGGGCCGAAAAGAGGTTCAGCGTGACTCGTCTTCCCGCGCTTTTCCCTTGATAAACTGCAGGAGATCATCCCGTTTCTCCTGGATCCGCCGGCTTCTGCTCATCGCAAAGGCGTGTTCATAACAGTCAAGGGCTTCCCGGAGGTTTTCAACAGCCTCAAGGCTCTCTCCCTTCTTGAGCCACCCCATATGATCCTGGGGATCAAACCGTATTTTTTTCTCAAAACACAGGATCGCATTCTCGTACTGGTCGATCGCACTGTACGAGATTCCCTTTCCGTACCATGCACCGGGATTTTCAGGATCCAGTCGGATTGCATGATCAAAGCACTCGATGGCTTCCCGGTGCTGAGCGAGATGGGCAAGCGCCATCCCTTTCCCGACCCAGCCGCGCACATCCTTGGGGTCCTCTTCCAGCCCTTTTTTGAATGATTCGACCGCTTCCGGGTATTTCTCCATGTGAAGGAGATCCCGCCCTTTCCGGTTCCATTCGTTTTCTTCCCCTTTCCCAAGTATTTTCCACATCGCTCCGAATCACCGATCTCTCATTGCCTGCAGGAAAGTGGGACGTAGGGAGAGATGAATTTTCAGGCTTCCTTTCGTATAAAAACAGGAAAAAGCGTGCGGGCAGATCCCTCGCGATCGTTGAAGAGAGAAAGGGGATTGGGGTTATTCTTCTTCGAATATTTTTACAGATTTTGGCATAATTCCCGGTCGTTTGTCGGTCATCAAGGAGACATACGACTGCACATGGACATAATATTCGAGATATCCCTTGATGAAATTGGAGAGATCCTCATTCCGGTGTCCAAGAATCAGGATAATAAACCATTGAATAATCAGGCAGATCGCAGCAAAGATGCTGTAGAGCCAGATCACAATGGCGATGGCTATGCTGTAGATAATACGTATGAACAGTTCCAACCGGCTTGCTTCGCGTTCAAACACGAAGAGTTGCTTTGGCATTTTTCCATTTTCGTCGATAACACTCACCCGAACGGAGATTGGAGGCGTCCGGAGATAAATTTTCTCCAGAATTCCTCCTGTTTCAAGAGTGCAACGAATCACAGCAGGGTTTGGTAACTCCTTGTCATTTTCATCATGGTTTCCTGCGCGGTTTCCAGAGGAAATATCAGCTCACCTGCCGACCTTTCTGGGAGGAATATGCCGGTTGTTACCATACGGATGGCCAAGGGAAGAACCATCGACCAGAAGCGCGTTATTGTGAAAGAAATCACAGAAACCATTGTCTCCACCCTGAATGTAGATCCTTCGTGGGTGACAGTGCTCATCGAAGAATTCGATAAAGACTGTATCGGGAAATCCGGTAAATTACTGTGTGAAAGTTGAACTGATCCGTAGTTAGGTCAGGATACCTGCACTTTTTTTTCTCACCCTCCGGGTGATTTGTTCGCGTTCAGAGATCCGTTCCATGAATAACTTATGTACTCCAATTCTCCTGATGTAGAAATTGAACCATGAGAAGGCGGGATGAACCTGCCGTAAAATTTTAAAAAAAAATTAAACTATTGCCTGCGGTAGGTCCCCATCATCTCTCCCTGGGCGATGATGTGACCTTTCATCGCGGTAAGAACCACGTTGCGGTTTTCTTTTCCTGACAAATTCAACGTCGTGTCAAGGGCATAGATCCGAAAGAAATAACGGTGTGGGTTTCCCGGGGGCGGGCAGGGCCCCATATACCCGACGTGCCCGCCGCTGCCGTTCCCCTGGACGCTTCCGTTTTCAAGAGTTTGTTTTTTAGGAATCCCCTTCGGAAGGGATCGAACCGCGGGAGGAATGTTGAGAAGAATCCAGTGGGTGAACGTTCCTGATGCCGAGTCTGGATCGTCCAGGATCAGTGCAAGACTCTTTGCCTCTGTTGGAACGTTTCTCCAGGAAA
>JAJRCL010000014.1 GCA_028679035.1 Methanomicrobiales archaeon
GGCAGGATCATGTCTTTCGTCGGATTTTTCAGATATTGAGCGAGTGCGGTCGCGGCAGCGACCTTCATCTCATCTGTGATCTTCGTGGCTCGTGCATCCAGCGCCCCGCGGAATATGCCGGGAAACGCGAGAACATTGTTGATCTGGTTCGGGTAATCGCTGCGTCCTGACCCGACTACAGATGCTCCAGCAGCACGAGCCTGATCCGGCATGATCTCCGGCACGGGGTTGGCAAGGGCAAATATAATGGGATCGTCGTTCATAGTGGCAACCATCTCCGGGGTAACAATGGCTGGTGGCGCCGATACCCCGATGAAAACATCCGCTCCCTTCATTGCGTCCGCAAGGGTTCCGGTACGGTTTTTATGGTTGGTCTCGTGTGCGATAATATATTTGTACTTATTCCGCAGCAGATCCGATCGTCCCGTATGGATGATCCCTTTCGTATCACAGACGATAAGGTCCCCTGCCGGGTGGCATGAGATCCGGTCGTACCCGAGACAGGTGAGGATCCGGACGATGGCATTCCCCGCTGCTCCCGCTCCGGCTACCGCGATGGTCAGTTCCCCAAATTTCTTTCCGGTGACGATGCAGGCATTGATGAGGGCAGCGAGGACGACGACTGCCGTCCCATGCTGGTCATCGTGCATCACCGGGATCCCGAGATCCTGCAGTGCCTCCTCTACCTCGAAACATTTCGGTGCGGCGATGTCCTCGAGGTTGATACCGCCAAAGACCGGGGAAATGTTCCGGATGTCATCAATGAAATCGACGTGGTAACCTTCGAAGCAGATCGGAAAAGCATCAATGTTTGCGAATTCCTTGAAAAGGATCGCCTTGCCCTCCATCACCGGTATAGCGGCATACCCCCCGATATTCCCCAGCCCGAGGACTGCCGATCCATCGGTGACAATGGCAACGGTGTTTGCCTTGATCGAATACCGGTATGCAAGGTCACGGTGTTCCTTGATCTTCCGGCACACTTCTGCTACTCCCGGCGTATACGCCAGGGAGAGATCTCTCTTCGTCAGCAGGGGGACTTTCGATCGGATTTCCAGTTTCCCCTTATGCCTTTCGTGCAGGAGGAGCGATTCCTCGTATATTTTCTTATCCTCTTCGCCAAACATGTCTGGTGCCACCAGTGAATCTCGCTTCTGCATCTTGCGATGGCGTCATAAAACCCTTGTGGCTGACAATCAGGACATAACTCACGATATAACCGGAACAAAAACCCTTGAACACCCGGATACGTCAGAAAAAAACGTGGATATGGGCTTGAGCGGATTCGAACCGCTGATCCCCGCCTTGTAAAGGCGATGTCATAACCGACTAGACCACAAGCCCGGACTCGTAAAATTACGTTACCGTGGATAATTAAACCTGCTGAAAATTCCATACGCCTGTTGTGGATCTCGTATCCGGCCTCTGCAGGGGGAGTCCATCGATGAGAAAAAAGATTTCTGGTTCCCACCCGGTCACGGGGAGAATCCAAATGATTTCAGGGTTACTTCCGGGTTCAGGCGGCCGACGTGATACACAGCTCCTTCGGTCAGTTCATTGATGACCACTTCGGCTGGTGAGAAGAGGGAAGTATCGATCTGGTAGAAATCGAACTTGGCTTCCTTGAAAATCTCATAGAAAGGCTTCCCGTACCCCTTCGATTTATTGCTCGGGATCTTATCGAGATAGTCCTTAATCTCCGGTGCCTTCACCGTGAGCATGATGCTGCCATAATAGATGGTTGCATCGTTTGTGCATCCCATCGCCCGTGTGGAATCCTTCTGGACCGGCGCGATCGGTGCGGTTCCCGTTCCCGAGAGGATTTTGCGGGTATCAAACCCGAGCTCGTTCAGCTTGTAAACGGCAGTCTCGACGCATCGGCCGGCAACCTGGATCGATCCGACGAGCGAAGCGGTCGGGGCAACGACTGCACATACGTTCTTGACGTCTACCTCGCAATCTTCCGCGATCTTCTCCATGACTTCGCCGTTCGGCAGGGTACTGCTTTCCAGAGCGATGACCGCATAGTCGAAGTCATCTTCGTATTCGATCACTTCATACGTATGCTTCGGTTTCAGCGCAAGGGCACGTGCGGGACCACTTCCCATTGCAAAATAGTTGCCTACCTTGACGGTCCACCCGGCTTTCTGGGCGCCAAGGCACGCAATCGCCGGGAAATCGGTATTGACCTCTATAAAAGGCAATGGCACGTCGCGAATCCGCCCCATGCGGAAGCTGATGTCTCCCAGGCCCCCCATGCAGATGCCGGTGAAGAAGTCTCCTGCTGCGTACCCTCCCGGAATACGGACACCACAGTCGACGATACGTGCACCGTTGTCGAGCTGGTGGGGGACGACATTGAATTCCTCGGGGTACTCGAAAAGTTCCTCGAAGATCGTCAGAGCGATTTCATTTACACTGAGCATAGCAACCCCTCCCTGTAGGTGAAATAAAAAAATGGCACACGAACAGATAATTGTTGTTAAACGTTATCTGCCATGCATCTCTGCATAGCGTTTCGGAGACATATCGTAATGTTTTTAGGTCCATGTTTGTCGTCGGCGGGACTGGCCTGATGATTCGCACTGTTGCTGGTTCAGCCGAATGGTACGAAGTGGTACAGAAGATTCGTCCATACCTGCCCGGATACTCTGCATGGGTCAGGTGCGGAATCCTGTGATGCAAGCGGATTCGCCAGTGAGCGTGGAAATGTCTCTGGTGCAATCTCTTGCACTATCGGGAGACTTCTTCAAGAACCCGGGCCGGTTCGTACCGGAGACTGATCAGCCGGGTCCTTCCCCGCCCTTCCCGGTAATGGAGGTTGACCAGACGCATCGCATCCAGTTTTCGGATCATCTCATAGAATTTCGTATACCGTATTCCCATGAGATCCCGCACGCGCTTGAAGACCTCCCCGGCGTTCATCTCTGCATCGCTGGTGGAGAGCGTGGCGATTTCCTTCAGGAGCAGCTTTTCCTCCGGTTTAAGGACCCGGATGGTGAAGGTAAGGTGAAGGTACCGGGAGACCTCATATGCCTTGGTGATATCATCCTGGGTCACAATTTTACGCGCATCGTGCTCCGCGTTCAGGACTGCCCGCTTCAGGAGGTCTATGCCCACCCGCAGGTCCCCGCTCTGCATCGTCTGCTGTACGACCAGCTCGAACATTTCACTGGAGAGCACGCCGGGATACAATCCCTGCAGTACCCGTTCGTGCAGGATCTGGCGGATTTCCCCCTCGGCATAAGGGGGGAAATAGATTTCCGTCGGACGAAACACCGAAGCAACCCGGGCATCGACTTCATCAAGAATATTCACTGCCAGATCGCTGATGACAAGTATCACCCCGATCCTTGTTCCCGGATACGATTCATGCGAACGCAGGAGAGTATACAGCGTTTTGTTCAGCTCCCCCTCATACATCAGGTAGTTCGCATCATCCAGGATAACCAGGAGCACCACATCGTCCCGGAGGATGATCCGGGCGACCGCATCGAAGACCTGCTTAAAGGATGCACCTGATGTCGGAGGGAGGTGGCCGGTGAGCCGGCGGTATATCTGGGAGAAAATGGAAAATTTTGTGTTGTCCAGCTGGCAGTTCACCTGCACCGGAACGAGCTTCTTCGTCGTTTCCTCGATTTCCTGGCTTAATTTTTTGATGCTTGTTGTTTTCCCGGTGCCAGGCAACCCCTTGCAGATGGTATTCAGGGGGCGGGCTCCGCGGAGTCCCGGACGTATCTGGAAGGCGAGCTCCTGCATCTGGGTCTCACGGTGGTGGAATTCATCGGGCAGGTAATCAATTTCGAAGACCTCGGGGTCGCGGAACAGCGTCTCATCCCACATCAGGACATTTTTTGCCATGGTTCCTGCTCAGCCGATAGGTATTCTGTTATCACCCATGAGCCGGGGCGTGCATGCATTTCTTGCACAGCGTTTTTCCCATGAAGAGCTGGCTCATCTGGTGCTGCCCTTTTGTGATGGGGACCCGGCATTCCTCGCAGATGAACTCACCCACCGGCGGTGCCTCTTTTGGCGGGGTGATTGCAGCTTTCGACGGTTCTTCCCGTGCCGGTGGTACCGGGGTCACGGGGGCAGGTACAACCGGAGGTGTGACTGCTGGCACAGGTGTCACAGGGACCTGCGGGGACAGTTCCTCTGGAGTCGCTGTTTTCAATACTTCAACCGGTGTTGCCCCGGGTTGCGGGAACACGCGGTTTCGGTAGCTGTCGATCCGGGCTGCTGTCGCCTCGTCCCTGCGTCCCAGCCGTGCAAGGACCTGGTCCAGGAACGCGATGTATGACTCCGTATCTTCAAGATCCCCGACCTCCCCGCTCACCTCCAGTCGGAGGTTTTCATAATTTTCAAGATTTATGGTAATCCCGAAGCTGAAGTTCTTCCTGCCTTCCATATTCACATTGAAGAGCCGATGGATAATATCTATATCCCTTCTACCCTGCGGATGCCGGCGCCACTGTTTCTGCCCCCGGTGATCCACACATTCCCGCCGCCTTCACCCAGCAGCTCACGCATCGCTGATGCAATGGGCTCAGCACGGGAATCGGTTATGGCATACACGGTCGGCCCGAACGAACTGAGCCCGGCACCGGCAGCCCCTGCAGACCGCATTCCGGCAAGGAGTGAATGGATGAGCACAGGCTGCTGATCCAGCTCGATCTTTTTGAAACCCAGTTCCTGCAGACGGTTGATGGAGGATCCGAAAAGGTCAAGGTTATGCTCGACGAGCCCCGGAAGCAGGCGCATGAGTACCTCATGGCAGATCTCCTGTACGTCTCCGCGAGGGACAGGACAGTATTTTCGGAATAACCCCTGCTCTTCTGCACTGCTGATCCCCGCAGAGCAACGGGGTGTGGCAAGAACGATATTCCAGTCCTCGGGAAAGCAATGATGCGCAATAACCGGGGGAGGGCGTATGCCACCGGATGCCGAACTTGGCCTGAAATCAATTTTCTGGGAGCCCTTCCCAAAACTGTGACCTCCATCGACAACAAACCCGCCCTGTTCGAAGACTGCCGTCCCTATCCCTGAGGTCCCTCCTCTGCCCACCATTGGCGCAAGCTCGCGTACCGGGAGAGGATCGTTTGCGAGTGTTCGCAGGGCGACTGCTGCCGAAAGTGCCAGGGCTGTCCCGCTCCCGAGACCGGCATGTTCCGGAGGAGCC
>JAJRCL010000120.1 GCA_028679035.1 Methanomicrobiales archaeon
ATCGTGGCAAGGTCATCCCCCTGGCGGATGATCTTCGTCTGCAGCCCGCAGACCGAAAAGGTGGTACTTACCGGCATTCCCGGAGCCTCCTGCAGACGGAAAGGACATCCCGTGTCTCCGCGACGTCATGCGTCCGCACCATCCCTGCACCCTGCTGTACGAGGAACGTGGTGAGGGCAAGCGATCCGCTGAGCCGTTCCTCCGGGGACTTTTTCAGGAGATCCCCGACGAAGGATTTGCGGGAGATCGCGGCAAGGAGCGGGCGTTGTAATGATAGGAAGCGGGAAAAATTGCAGCAGAGCTCCCAGTCGTTCTCTGCAGTCCGGGCCGGTATCCATCGCCCGATCCCCGGATCCAGGACATACGCCTTAATCCCGTGAAGGTCACAGCGCTGCTCCACTGTCTGCAGGGCAGTGAGTGAAGCATCGAAGCCTATCGCATCGCCGGGCTGTTGCACCGCGGCCATCAGCACTGCGGGGATTCCCTGATCCGCAACGCAACTGCCCATCCGTGGATTGGCAAGTCCGCTGATGTCGTTCACGCCGTTGATCCCATACTGCAGGGCGGCTTCAAGGACCTCGGGGTGCATCGTATCGACGGTTATGGTAAATCCACATCCATCCAGTTCCCGCAGCGCGGTGATGACCCGCTCTTTTTCTTCGGCAATGCTGACAGGAAGGGAAGCCGGTGCGGTGCTCCTTCCACCGATATCCAGTACCTCTGCACCCTCCCCGGTAAGGCGTTCCGCGGCCGCGTTGATCGTTCCGTGTCCTGCGAAAGATTCCGAATAGAACGATTCAGGGCTGCAGTTGATCACGCCCATCAGCCGTACCGGATTCGTGCCGCCGATGGAAACAGGCCCTATGTGACAGAGGTGCATTCCCGCAACCGTGCTGCCTTGAAGGTGTTCTCCATGAGCGCTGCGATAGTCATGGGACCCACACCGCCGGGCACGGGAGTGATCCATGCCGCCTTGTCCTTCACACTATCGAATAGAACGTCACCGGTGAGTTTCCCGTCCACGTAGTTAATACCCACGTCGATCACGATGGCGCCGTCGCGGACCATGGATGGGGTGATGAACCCTGCCTTTCCGACGGCACTCACGAGAATATCGGCACGGGAAGTGATATTTTCAAGATTCTTTGTCGCGGAGTGACAGGTGGTCACGGTTGCGTCGGCATTCAGGAGAAGGGCGGCGCAGGGCCTGCCCACGTCCATACTGCGGCCGATGACAACCGCATCTTTTCCGGCGACCGGAAGATCGTACTCGGCAAGGAGAATCATGATCCCCAGTGGCGTGCAGGGTGAAAAGAGCGGGTGGCCGGAAAAAAGCCTGCCCAGATTGCAGGGGTGAAAGCCATCCACGTCCTTGTCCGGAGCGATTGCGGAAAAAACACGCCGGCTGTCCACCTGTTTCGGGAGAGGGAGCTGGACAAGGATCCCGTCGATGACCGAATCCCGGTTTATGGAGGTTATTTTTTCGATGAGCGCTTCTGTCGTGGTGCGGACCGGCATTTCGATCTTCACCGATCCTATCCCCACACGCTCGCAGGCCTGCCGTTTCATTTTTACATAGAGATGTGATGCAGGGTCATCCCCAACGACGATGGTTGCAAGCTGCGGGTACAATCCGGAGTCCATGATCTCTTCGTTCAGAATCTCGAGTCGTTTGTCCGAGATCTTCTTTCCGTCAAGAATCATGTCATTCCGGATAGATCGGGAATTTTCCCGCAAGTTCAGAGACTTCCCGGTGAACCGCGGAGAGCACGCCGGCATCCTGAGGATGGAAGATGACCCGGGTAATCAGATCCCCGATCATCTGCATTTCCTGCTCCTTCATGCCCCGGGTGGTGACAGCGGGAGTACCGATCCGCAGGCCGCTCGTCACGAACGGACTTTTTGTCTCACGGGGGATGGTGTTCTTGTTCACCGTGATACCGGCCTTTCCGAGCGCTGTTTCCGCCTCGAGACCGGTGAGTCCCTGCCGGGTAAGGTCGATGAGCATCAGATGATTATCGGTGCCTCCCGAAACGAGGCGCAGCCCGGCATCCAGCAGCACCTGGGCAAGCACTTTTGCATTTTTCACAATCTGCCGGTTATACTCCTTAAAGGACGGGCGCAATGCCTCTTTGAGACAGACCGCCTTTGCCGCGATGGTGTTCATAAGCGGACCGCCCTGCATCCCCGGAAAGACCGCCTTGTCCACCATGGTCGCATACTCCTGGTTGCACATGATCGCCCCGCCACGCGGCCCACGCAGCGTCTTGTGCGTGGTGGTCGTCGTAAAGTGCACGACGCCGACCGGGGAGTTATGAATCCCGCTGGCGCACAACCCGGCAATATGGGCGATGTCTGCCATGCAGTACGCACCGACGGACTCCGCGATCTCCATGAACGCCCTGAAATCGATCTCCCGGGGATATGCGCTTGCACCACAGACGATCATCTTCGGCTTCACGGCGTGGGCGAGTTCCCCGACTTTCCCATAGTCCAGCGTCTCGCTTTCCAGATCGACGCCGTACTGGTGGACCTGGTACATCTTTCCGGAAAAAGATACCGGCGAACCGTGGGAAAGGTGTCCCCCCTGCGTGAGGCTCATACTCAGCATCCGGTCTTTGTTGCACTCCATGGTCGCAAAATAGATCGCCATGTTTGCCTGGGTCCCGGAATGGGGCTGGACATTCGCATGCTGGGCACCGAAGAGCTGTTTCATACGGTCCCGGGCAAGGTTCTCTGCGATGTCGTAAAATTCACATCCCCCGTAATATCGTTTGCCGGGATATCCTTCTGCATATTTATTGGTGAGGATGGACCCCATCGCCTCAAGAACCGCACGGCTGACGAGGTTCTCGGATGCAATTAACTCGAGACCCCGAAGCTGGCGATCCTGTTCCCGCCTGATTACTGCGGCGATTTCAGGATCCACTTTCTCCAGGTTGGACATACAGAAAAACAATGTACTGATCAGGTAATATTGTTTCTTTTAACGAAGTGGTTACAGAAAACTTATGAGTTACCAGCAAGAAAGTGTTAATTAAAGGGAGAAAATGGCAGAAAGCGGTGCCAGAGTTGAATATCTTGAGTATGAATTAAAAGAACGGGAAAAGGAGCAAAAAAAGATGGCAGAAGGCGAAAGAAACCCACAAATGTCTGAAGAGCGCATTAGCGACCTCGAAGGCAAGATGAAGGAACTGGAAGCCCTGATAAAAGGACTTACCGATGAAATGCTCGATTTAAAATCGATTCTCATGAAGCTTTCCCGCCGGGACGACGAACGCCGCGCCGCGGTACCGGCACCACGCATGCCGTCCGAAGTGACGGTCCGCCCGCGGAAACCGACGGCGGTTGCCGAACAGCCACGCCAGCAGCAGCCCAAGGATACTGGGGAGATGGAGCTGATCATGCAGACCGACGGGACGCTGAAACCCGAACGCCGCAGCGAGAGCAACAACTTCATCGTCGCAAGTGCACGGTTCAACCCGAATATCAGCATGAGAAACAAGGGAAATAAAGGTAAGATCTCGGAAGAAGAGCCAAAGAAAGAAGCGAGCGATCTCATCTACGCCGTCGACGAAGACCCGAAAAAGAAGAAATAGGGGAAAGCGCATTTGCATATTACCCAGCTTGAGATCGATAACTTCAAGTCATTCGCACGAAAGACAAAAATTCCTTTTTTCGAAGGATTCACCGTCATAAGCGGCCCCAACGGATCGGGAAAGTCCAATATTATCGACGCGATCCTGTTCTGCCTCGCCCTCTCCACCTCCCGGGGTCTCCGGGCTGAGAAACTCACAGACCTGATCAACCTGAATTCCGGTAAGAACAATGCCGAGGTCGCCATCACGTTCTCCGATGGTTCTACCGTCCGCCGGAGAATCAAGCGGACACCGGCCGGTTACTACAGCTATAACTATCTCAACGAGCGGCTCTGCAAGCAGTCAGACATCATCGATCTGCTCGCAAAAATCGGGATCAAACCCGAAGGGTACAATGTAGTCATGCAGGGCGACATCACGCGAATCATGGAGATGAGCGATGTCGAACGCCGGAAGATCATCGACGACATTGCCGGTGTTGCAGAATTTGACCACAAAAAAGAGCAGTCCCTCGCCGAGCTCGAGGTGGTCCGGGAACGGATCGAACGCGAGGAGCTCCTCCTGCGGGAACTCGCGGACCAGCTCAAGAAACTGCTGCACGAACGGGATCGTGCACTGGTATACCGCAAACTGCAGGACCAGCTTTCCTATTTCCAGCGGTTACTGGGTGCAGCCCGCCTGAAGGAAAAACAGCACGAATTGCTGACGGCGACGCAGCTGATGACCGAACAACAGCAGGCGCAGGAAAAAATCGCCGGACAGATCCGGGCCAGGGAGGAGGAAATTGCACTCCTGCACAAGGACCAGGAAG
The DNA here is from genome assembly GCA_028679035.1 of Methanomicrobiales archaeon. GTDB lineage: Archaea > Halobacteriota > Methanomicrobia > Methanomicrobiales > JACTUA01 > JAJRCL01. The sequence continues at coordinate 4,411 of JAJRCL010000120.1, forward strand.
CCCTCGAAGCGGAGCTGAACCAGAAAAGCGGGCCCGAATATATGGAGCTCCTGGCACGGCTTGAAGCGGCAAAGAGCGGCATCAAGCTCGCCGAACAGACTATTACGCGGGCGCGAGCGGAGAAAGAAGAGAACAAGGAGACCCTGAACGCCGTTTTTTTAGACGTGAAACGGGCAGAAGCAAAGGTAAAAGAGCTTAATGATGCCGTCCGCTCCTTTGGTATCGACCGTGCTAACCTCGCCATGGACCTTGCCGCAGGTAAGGCGACGCTCGAAAAACTGGATGCCGAGCTGACCGACCGTTCCAAGGAAGTAGAGGGTGCAAAGGAACATCTTTTTTCCCAGATGGAGCAGGCAGAAGGCCTGAAGGGAAAAAGAGCAGACCTTCTCCGGCAGCAGGACGCTATCCTCGAAAAGAGCCGGATGCGGATCACGGAACTCGAGCGCCTCTCTGCCCGCCTGCAACAGGTCGCAACGGAAGCCGGGGAGAAAGAGAAACAGAGCGGGGAATGTGAGGAGCAGCGCAAGAAGTGCCTTGCCGAGAAATCCGCCCTGGAACGGGTCATCGCCGATGCGGAAGCCAGTCTGTTTGCACAGCGGGCATCCCAGGAACGGATCCGTAAAGAAGTAAAGGTGCGGGAGCAGGAGCTGATGCGCCTTGAGGCACAGCAGCAGGCACGCGACGGAGGGGACAACCGTGCGCTGGAGGCGGTGCTCGCAATGGAAGGTGTCCATGGCACCATCGCCCAGCTCGGGAAAGCACCGAAGGAATATGCATCGGCACTCGACGTCGCGGTAGGGGGAAAACTGAACTTTGTGGTGGTTGATGATGATTCGGTTGCCTCCTCCGCCATCGGGTACCTGAAGGAAAACAAGCTGGGCCGTGCCACGTTTCTTCCCCTGAATAAGCTGCGCCCCGTCGACCTCCCTGTACTCAAAGGGGACGGTATTGTCGACTATGCCGTGCACCTGGTCGAGTTCGATCCGGCGTTTGAGAGTGCGTTTCGCACGGTGCTCGGTGCAACCGTTATCGTGGAAACACTGGAGAAAGCACGGCGGATGATGGGCCGGCACCGCATGGTCACACTCGAGGGAGAACTGCTCGAGAAAAGCGGAGCGATGACCGGCGGATCCCTGCAGAAACGCGGTCGTGGCTTCGGTGTTGCCGCCGGTGATGAAACGGCAAAATTGCGCCTGGCGCTCGCGGGCCTTGCGCAGGAAGCAGCAGACTGCGACGAGGCGATCGCAACGCTCGCAAAGAAAGTGGAAGACACACGGGGGAAGCGCTCTTCGTTCGAGGAGCAGATCGCCCGCTTCAGCATTCTTCTTGAGGAATATGCCAAGCGCATCCAGGCAATCGCACCCGAGAAGGAAGAACTGGAACAGACCATTGCCGGGATGCGTACCGATGCCTCTGGCTCTTCCGGTGAGCTTGCCGCAATCGAGGCGTCCGTTGCCGGTGTGAACAAGGAGATCG
>JAJRCL010000121.1 GCA_028679035.1 Methanomicrobiales archaeon
GGTCCGAAGGTATCCATTGCGAGGATGTATGCACAGGTGGCAAGCATTCCCATCGTTGCGATGGCTGTTCCGTACAGGCCGCCATTGAGGACGCCAAAGGGAGTGGTTACCGTTACCCCGGACATGACACCACACCAGTACGATGCGAGGAGCGCGATCCCGATCGCAATAGCCGGGATTGCCGTTGTTTCGAATCCAACTGCAATACCTGCAATGATGTTCGTTGCAGGCCCGGTCCGGGAGGCATCGGCAATCGAATCCACCGGGCGGTGACCGTAGTCGGTATAATAGAGGGTTATGTATACGAAGGCAAGCGACAGCAGGATTCCGATCAATCCGGCATAGAAGAACCAGACATTTCCCAGGAGCCACATGGTCGCCGCATAAAAGAATATCGTCGCAAGAATCGCGGTCACATAGTAACCCCGGTTCAGCGCGGACATCGGGTTGTCTGTATCAGCGCTTTTCTCGGTGACGAAGAAAATGCCAATAATCGTGGCAATTAGCCCGAAGGCACGCGCGACGAGGGGGAAAAGCACACCGTTAATCCCAAAAACCGGGAAGAGCGCCACACCGAGAATCATTGCACCGATATTCTCGGCAGCGGTACTCTCGAAGAGATCTGCACCACGCCCGGCACAGTCGCCCACATTATCCCCGACCAGGTCTGCGATGACGGCAGGGTTCCGGGGGTCATCCTCCGGAATACCGGCCTCCACTTTTCCGACAAGATCCGCACCGACGTCTGCAGCCTTGGTGTAGATCCCGCCCCCCAGCTGGGCAAAGAGCGCAATGAAAGAGGCCCCGAATCCGAATCCGACAATGAGAAATGGAGTTTCTTGCGGATTTGCTCCAAATGCGTAAAAAATAAGTGATACTCCCAGCAGTGACAATGCGACAATGGTCAGTCCGGAAACAGCCCCGCCGCGGAGAGCCAGAACAACGGCACGTCCGGCATTCGTCCGGGCAGCGGCTGCGGATCGCAGATTGGTGCGGACCGAAATCCACATGCCAATAATACCGGAGAGCCCACTGCACAGTGCACCGAAAATAAATGCCAGTGCAGTGTGCCATGCGGTAGAGAACTTCTCTGCTCCCGTTCCCATACCAAAGAACAGATAGGCGCCAAATATCAACAGTGCGACGATTATTGCGAGCACTGCGATAGTCGAGTACTGTCGTTTGATAAATGCCTCCGCCCCCTCACGGATCGCATCCGCCACCTCACGCATCTTTGGCGTACCGGTGTCAGCTGCGAGAATCTGCCGGGCAAAGATGGCCGCAACAGCAAGGGCAATGAGACTCGCCAGAACCGTTATGTGCAATTCGTACATCAGAACACCAACCCCGAAAATCAGGGTATCTGGATAGGATTTCGGAACAACTGGTGTTAAAAAAGGTTATAAATACACCGTAATTTTTCCGGCAGGGATACCGATGATACTCCCGGATAGCAGAGAGATTTTATCCTCCTGCATTCCCCATATGTTTTCAAACAGGCCATGCTCCCGTACCAACGATATGCAACCAGGAATGGGGTGATTTTCACATGAAACAAATCGCGATTGTTGATTATGGTGTAGGAAACCTTCGGTCGGTGCGAAGGGGTCTCGAGAAGGCTGGAGCCTCCACCGTGATTACCGCTGATCCGGTCGCTATCGCATCGGCTGACGGCATCGTGCTCCCGGGAGTAGGCGCATTCCGGGAGGGGATGGAGCAGCTCGGGGATCTGCGGCAGACCGTGGTGAACGCTGCCCGGAATGTCCCGCTCCTCGGCATCTGTCTGGGTATGCAGATGCTTGCCGAATGGAGCGAGGAACACGGGCTGCACAAGGGTCTCGGGCTGGTCCCGGGACGCGTCCGGCGCTTCCCCTTCCAGCAGGGCTTCAAGGTCCCCCATATGGGATGGAATACAATCCGGGTTACCTGCGATGATCCCCTTTTCGCCGGCATACGGGAGGAATACGTGTATTTCGTCCATTCCTACTACGCCGATGTTCCCGCGGAACATACGCTCACCACGACGGAGTACAGCCGTACCTTTGCGTCGGCGATCGGGAGCGGGTGTGTGCGGGGCGTGCAGTTCCACCCGGAAAAGAGCGGCCGGGTCGGGCTTGCCATCCTGAATAATTTTATCGGAATGCTCTGAAACGATCAGCTGAGGATACTTGCATACCCCTGTTCACGGAGTGCCTTTCTCAACTCATCCCCGTGCGGCTGTCCCCGCACTTCGATATCGATGCTGACCTCGATATCCTGCAGCGGCATACCGGGTTCGGCGCGGACATGGTTGATCTGCAGGATATTCCCGCCCTCAGAAGCGATCACGCCCAGCAGTCGGGCGAGGTTACCCGGCGTATCTTCGATACGGGTCGTGATGTGCAGGATCCGTCCGCTGCGCCGGAGCCCGTACCGCATGACCCGTTCCAAAAGGAAGGAGTCAACATTTCCCCCGCTTACGATCAGCACGACTTTTTCGCCACGGCGGACCGGCACCTGGCCGTTCATCAGTGCTGCAAGGGTTACCGCCCCGGCACCTTCAGCGATCACCCTTTTACGTTCCAGTAGGAGGAGCATCGCGAGAGCGATTTCCTCTTCCCCCACCAGCACGACCCCGTCAACCTTTTCCTGCAGGACCGGAAAAACGGATTCCCCGATCTGCTGCACCCGGATCCCGTCAGCGATGGTCTTTTGTGCGTTGACCCGCACCACTTTTCCCGCGGCAAGCGCCGCTACCGCGGACGGACAGGCAGCGGCTTGTGCCCCAACGATCCGTATGTTCGGGCGTATCCCTTTCACCGCAGTTGCGATACCGGCAATCAAACCGCCCCCGCCGACCGGAACGATCACCGTGTCAGCGTCCGGGAGAGACTCCAGGATCTCAAGTCCGATCGTTCCCTGCCCTGCCACCACCAGCGGATCGTCGTATGGGTGGATCAGGGTCCTCCCTCCGGCTGCAAGCCTGCGTGCAGCTTCCAGGCTTTCCTCAAGACTCGAACCCTGAACGATGACCTCTGCACCATACCCTTTCGCCGCTTCCTGTTTGGTGATCGACGTCCATGCCGGCATAACGATCGTTGCGGGAATGCCGGTCTCCCGTGCGGCAACCGCGACACCCTGCGCATGGTTTCCTGCAGAGGCGGTAATGACCCCCAGCGCACCGATCGTTCCTTTTCTCCCCAATATCCCCGCCATCGCACCCCGTACCTTGAAGGAACCGGCCAGCTGCAGCGTCTCCAGCTTCAGGTAAACTTCGGCGCCGGAAAGACTGCTTAGCGTGGGCGAATACACGAGGGGCGTGTGCAGCACCCGGCCCCGGATCAGTTCCACGGCAGTGCGGATATCCGAAAGGGAGACCATAGTGGAGAGAACGGAGTCTTTCGTATATGAGTGTTGTGGAGCAGCGATAAGGAACAACAAGGATTGACGCAACGGGAAAGATGGATGTATTGCAATCTAAACGAGGCTCTCAGTAAAATGGAATCAGTGGAAAAAAAAGTGATTGTTACTCTTCTTCCGGAGGTATTTCCATCCGACGCACCCGCACCTGCATCCAGGGGCGGATGATCATCTCGTAGCTCATGACGAGGAAGAGGACGGCAAACCCTCCGAGGAAGAAGAATAAGGCAACCGGAGGCTGGACCGGTGGTGCGGTAACCGGCTGTTGCAGTTCCGTGGACGGTAACGTATAGTCCTCTCCGGCACCGGTGCTATCCGTTCCTCCGGTCGTCTGTACATTTTCCCCGGATTTTTCTGCAGGACTTACCCCGGAGGTTGTCGGTGCCACGGTTACCTGGGGGGCAGGGGTCGTGGATGATGCGGACCGGTCAGCAGACCATGCAGGCGCACCGTTGGTTGCCCCGATGAGAGGGGCCCAGATCATGATCATGATGCTCAGGGCGGCAATGATGCTGAACAGTGCTGCGTACTTGCTGAGGAGTGCCCGCAAATCAGCCGTTGGAGAGGCGACGATGACCAGCTGGTCCCGGAGGGCGTACACCTTGACCTCCCTTCCTTTCTTCGACCAGCGTTTCTCAGCAATCTCCAGCATCTCGGCTTCTACCAGATTTTCGAGATGATACTGTACTGTGGTCATGGGGAGACTCAAACGGTCGGCGATCTGTGTAGCCGTCTGCCTGCCGTCCCTCAGAGTTGTAAGGATTTCACCTGCGGTTGAGCTCGCGATTGCCTTTGCGATCTTTTTTGCGCGGTCGTCGCCCGGCGCCACAACAAGTACGTTCTCGGTCATGCAGAAGTCAACAATTCGTGTATGGTACGTGTACCTTCGCGCAGCGCCGCATCAAATCTTTCGGTCAGCTTCCCGCTTCCCTGTGCAAGACGTTCATTCCCCCCTCCTTTTCCCCCGAGGGGAGTCCAGATAGACGATCCGATACGGAGAGCGTCGAGACACGGGTTCTTCGTTGCAACCACGATGGCGACGCTTTCTCCCTGCACACCCGTGAGAACCGCCGTTGCTCCGCGTTCCGTGATCGTTCCTGCCAGCAGGACGAGCTCTCTGTGCCCCGAATCCTTTATCGTCGCAACAACGACCTTTTCACCGTCAATGGTCTCCGCGTTCCCAAGCCGTTCCTTTGTCTCCAGATCAATGAGTCGTTCCCGTAGACGTTCGATCTCCTTGGCCCGCTCCTTCCATTCGGTGAAAAACCGCAGTACCGCCCCGGGGAGATTATCCGGTTGCACGGAAAGGACGCCGGAAGCGTTACTCATGATCTCCTCGAGGTGCTGCATGTAATAGATCGCGGCATTCCCTGCAGCGAACTCGAGCCGCTCCACGCCGTCCTGGATATGTTCGACCCGTATGATCTTTAATGGCCCCACTTCCCCGGTCGTGCGGCAATGGGTCCCGGCGCAGGCCTGGACTTCGCCGTCGACCTGTACGACACGAATTTCAGCACCGGGCGGGACGCCGCCCTGGTACAGGTCAAACCCGAATTTCTGCTCTGCCCGGGCCCGGTCCTCGATTCGGATCGAGACCTGCAGGTCCTGCATCACCATCCGGTTGGCAAGGATTTCGATCCTTTTGATTTCTTCCGGCGTGATGTGCTTGAAATGGCGGATATCCAGCCGGGAGGACTCGGAACCTTTCTGGGCTCCTGCCTGGTGCACATGGCTCCCCAGGACCTCCTTGCAGGCATGGAGAAGGACGTGCGTGGCGGTGTGGTGACGCATGAGCGACCAGCGTCGTTCCTCGTCCAGCATGCCTTTCACTTTCTCCCCCCGGGGAAGGACACCGCCCCGGATCTGGTGGAGTATGACGTGTCCTATCTTCACCGCGAGATCGACCCTTACTACGCTTTCGGCGGTCACCAGGGTCCCGGTATCCGAAGGCTGGCCGCCTCCTTCCGGGTAAAAGAGTGTCTGGTCGAGGACCGCAAATCCGTCGACGTAGTCCAGGACAATCGCCTCAAACTCCATGTCCGCGGGCTGTTCGTAGTAGAGGGTCTTTGTCGGGGGAAGGAGTGCAACGCGTTCACGGAACTTCTCGTACGGATCTGCTTCCCGGGCGGAGTTGCCGGCATGCAGGTCTGCGACCCGGGAATAAAAATCGTCCGGAAGATCGACGGAAACCCCGCCCTTTCCCGCAACATCGCGAACAATTTCCGGCGGTATCCCGTGGGAATCGTAGAGTGTGATTATTTCCTTTAAGGGCAATGGTTCGTGCTTTTTCAGATAGGTTGCCGCGGTCCGCTGGATGATGCGTGTTCCCCGCGCAATCGTCTGCCCATAGCGCTCCACTTCTTTTTCCACGATTGCCCGGACCATCGCACGCTCCTGTGTGAATGCATCCTGTCCAACCGCCTGCATCTGGAGTTCCACGAGATCGGAAAGGTTGGCAGCGTCCACTCCCAGATCATGCATCATCCGCAGGGTCCGGCGCAGCACGAGCCGGGCCAGGTACCCCTCCCGGACGTTGGACGGCACGATGCAGTCGCCCAGCATGTACGCGAGGCAACGGGTATGGTCGGCGATAGTGTAGATCCGCTCGACCGGAAGGATCATGTCCTGCAGCGTCTCCAGGGGGACACCGATGGTATCGGCAAC
>JAJRCL010000122.1 GCA_028679035.1 Methanomicrobiales archaeon
ATAATATGGCCTTCCAGTTCGATCTCCCGCGACGCGTCCATACCTATTATTCGGCGGAAACCGTTAATATGGTTTTTCTGGTCATTTTCCCGCAGATCGCTTTGTTCAAATGTGATTGCCGTTCGTGCAGAGCACCTGGCGCACCCGCTCGAGATCCCCGGGGGTATTCACATTGTATGCAAGACGGAAGTCCCGGCTGAGGATCCGTGATTCTTCCTGCGGGTTCGCGATCTGGTCCCCCCGGAGCATGTTGATCCCCACGGGATACGCGAGAGTGCCGGAAACCTCGTCGGCATAGTCACGGTGGCAATCTGTGGAACCGGGGAAAGGTGCCGGAATCCAGACCGAGGCGGCGGGCGTTCCCCGTTTCCGGTACTCCTGATCGATCCCATGGATGATGCCGGGCGTCAGCAGGGGAAGGTCTGCAACACAGGTAAAAAGAGGCCCTTCCGCCTCCAGCGCACACCCGGCTTCAACGAGGTCTTCGATATAACCCAGTCCCTGTGCGGTGTAGAGGCTGATCTGTTGGGCACGGCACCAGTTCGCGGTGAACGGACAATTCGGCGATGCGATGACCACCGGCTCGTGTCCTGCGCAGGTGAATGCGTCGATCACATAGTTGATCATAGGAGATCCGCAGATCATGGCGAGCGGTTTTTCTCCCTTTCCCAGCCGGCACCCCTTTCCACCGGCGAGGATCAGGGCAAGCACCGGGACAGCGCCTCCAGCAGCAGCAGGTTTTCATCGTGCCGGCGCACCGCAATCCGTATGGATGCCGAAAGACCGAATGACGTGCAGTCCCGGACCAGCATACCCTGCCCGGCAAGGCACGCACTGACGGTGGAAGCAGGTGCGGGAAGATCGACGAGAAGATAATTGGCACTGGTCGGCGTCACCCGCAGTCCCCGTTCACCGAGCTCTGTTACGAGGAACCGGCACTCCCGGCGTATCAATTCGCGGGATGCGGCAAGGTCTCCGAGGTGGCGGAATGCCTGGAAGGCAAAGGCCTCCGCGTACACATTCACGCTCCAGGGAGGGCGGAGAATCTCCATCCGCTCGATCAGGTCAGCAGGTCCGAACCCGTACCCAAACCGGAGACCCGGTACCGCAAAGGCCTTGGTCAGGGAGCGGGATACAAAAAGGGCAGGAGAGCGGGTATCCACGCAGGATTCGGCGGGATCCGCAAGATCGATGAATGCCTCATCCAGGAACATCCACCCGCCATTGGTTTCGATAGTCCGGACAGACTCGATAACCCGGGGACGGGAAAGAAGGGTGCCGGTTGGGTTGTTGGGGTTGCAGAGAAAGTGCACCCGGGACGTTTCCGGTGTGGCAGGTACCCCTCCCGCAAGGCACGCAGAGAGTGTGTATTCGCCAAAGGTCGGATTTTGCACGAAGAACCTGGTTCCTTTTTCAAAAACGGCTGAACAAAAAACGCGGATAAGTTCGATGGACCCGTTACCGACGGCGATTTCCTCCGGCTTCCGGGAAAATACCGCACTGATGAGCTCTTTCAGCTCGGCGTACTCCTCATCCGGGTACGAACCCAGGGTTTCCGGTGGAACATCCCAGGTGAATTGGGGGGGAAACGGGTTGAGACTCGCGCTGAAATCGATATAATCCCTCTTAAACTGCCGTTTTTCCCGGCGCACCTTTCCACCATGTTCACTGCGGTGCGGGAATGTCTTGCGATCAGGTATCACTGTTGTGCAGAAAGTTCACCTTTACCGGATAATAAATCCCCTTATATAACCCCGGAATTAAAAAAAAGAAAGTTTATATACCTATCCGTTGTTGTTAATTTTGTCTGGTTTAGTCGGACTAAAGGGATCCAAATGTCTGACATAAAGCAGCCATAAAGCACCTTTATGTCGGATAACAGCAAAGGAAACCCGCATGGAAAGGATCACAATCAGATTGCCCAAACAGCAGGTTGATATGCTCCAGAAAATGGTTGATCTCGGCGAATTCCCCACCGTATCCGAAGCAGTCCGCTATGCGGTCAGGGAACTCATCGAGAAGCGTGCCAACCGGGTCTTGAGGGAAAGCGACCAGATCTCGTTTAAGGTTTAGGAGGTAAAGGAATGCAGACCATCATTGATGAGGCTGTCAAAAACCAGGAAATGGAAAAGCACAGCAACAAGGATGCCGCCGAGGATGGGGACTTCCTCGGATTGCCCAGGATTGTCATCGTCGGTTGCGGTGGTGCCGGTAACAACACCGTAAACCGTCTGTACCACATGGGTGTTTCGGGAGCCGAAACGATCGCTGTGAATACAGATAAACAGCATCTGGACATGATCCAGGCCGACAAGCGCGTTCTCATCGGAAAATCGCTCACCAAAGGACTCGGTGCAGGCGGTTACCCGGACATCGGAAAGCGTGCCTGTGAAATGGCCCGGCCGACGCTGGAATCCCTTCTGGAATCCGCCGACCTCGTGTTTGTCACCGCAGGTATGGGTGGCGGTACCGGTACCGGCTCAGCGCCCGTGGTTGCCCAGATCGCCAAGGATCAGGGTGCGATCGTAGTCGGGATGGTCAGCTATCCGTTCCAGGTCGAAAAGGCCCGTCTCCTGCGGGCAGAGGACGGGCTTGAGGCACTCGCAACAGCCGCTGACTCGGTCATTGTCCTGGATAACAACCGGCTTCTCAAGTATGTTCCGAACCTGCCCATCGGCCAGGCCTTCTCAGTGATGGACCAGCTGATCGCGGAGACCGTCAAAGGTATCAGCGAGACAATCACGGAACCCTCCCTTATCCAGCTGGACTATGCAGACGTCCGGGCAATCATGTCCAAGGGCGGTGTCGCCGTCATGCTCGTCGGTGAGAGCAAGCAGCAGAACAAGGCCGAGAGCGTCGTGCATGAATGCCTGAACCACCCACTGCTGGACATCGATTACCGCGGTGCAACCGGGAGTCTCATCCACATCACGGGAGGTAATGACCTCACGCTGCAGGATGCCGAAGAGATTGCATCGTCCCTTACCTACGAACTCGATCCCCACGCTGACGTTATCTGGGGCGCCCGGGTCAAGTCAGAGTTCGAGGGCAAGGTGCGCGTCATGGCCATTATGACCGGTGTAAAATCCGCACAGGTTATCGGCCAGCGCCATGCTTTCTCAGAACCGGTTGCTGCAAAGCAGGTTGCTCCAGCGGCCACGACCGGGAGTTCCCGGAAGGGCCGTGGAGATAACGCAAGCGGTGGTCTGATCGACTACCTCTAAACCCACCTTTTTTTCGATACTCGTCAGAACACTGTTTCCCTCAGTGCTGGAGAAACGGGAAGGATCCCGCATACTGTTTTTTTTTCCGACAATTTCAAAGGGTATAGGGACATTTTTACCACCAGATTCTGTTCATCGTTATTACGATGAAAATGAGATTTCCCTGTACCGGAATCAACCGGAAAAAAGGGAGCGTATCATAATGGGGAGAGGGTGACGGGAGGGGGGTTTCCCCCTCCCGTTCCCACTCCAAACAACGATAGTGGGCCGGAAGGGAATATGGGAAAATTTAGTGGCTAGATTGGGACTATACCCTTTCAAAAATCGCAGGTCGATTGCCCCAGGACGCGTGCAATTCAACCGGCACGCGCAGAAAAGGGAGAGAAATGCTTAAGAATGTTCGAAGCGTCTGAATATTAACACGTTGTTAGACTCACCGCTTGAAATGAGTCGCAATTGACGGGCTGCGCGTGGAGGATGGCGCCCGTCGGCACCGGAGTATTGAACATGATGGATCGAACGATGACTACGAACCCCGACGGTTGTGACGGCTGTCGGAAGGTTCGCTGGGCGGATTTTTCTGTTTTCTCTGTTACGGTGTTGAGCGTACTTCAGGTTTGGCTGAGCGGGCATCAGTGTGAGGCTGATTAAGCTATGTTGAATGAATTGATCGAGAAAAGAAAGAAGATCCTTGCCGAATCGGAACAGCATAAAGCGCGAAGAAATGAACTGAATTCAACGGCAAGCAAATTCGCCACCGAAAGAAATGGTCACAACGCGCAAACCCGCGAGTTTGTCGACGAAGCACAGAAGAACAAAGAACTGCGGGACAAGTTCAATAATGAGGTCCAGACCCTCAAAGACCAGCGCAACGACCTGAACAAGCAGGCGAACGAACTCTTCGAAGAGATTGAAGTTTTTAAGAAAGACCACGGCAACCTGAAAAACCGTGGTGTGAAAGAGCTGCAGAAACAGATCGATTTCATGGAGTTCCGGCAGCAGACCGAAGTCTTCTCGCCCGATAAAGAACGGGAACTCATTGAAAAGATCAAGCAGATGAAGACGATGGCGCGGGAACAGGAAGCCGAGCTCGAGCAGAACAAAGAGATGCGTACCAAACTGCTGCAGGCCCGCGATTTCCGCAAACAGGCATCGGATCTTCACGCGAAAGTCACCGAGATGGCTGAACTCGCGCAGAAACACCA
>JAJRCL010000123.1 GCA_028679035.1 Methanomicrobiales archaeon
ATGTCTGCAAGAGCGGTCGCAATGGCAAGTTTCTGATTCGGTTTCAGGGAGACGCCGGGCGTCTGTTCACCATCCCGCAGGGTGGTGTCAAAAAAGCGCATGTTTTCAGCGAATAAAACAATCCCTCATGGATTATTCACCGCAACAATGTGGAGGACCTGAGTATAAATAAGTTCGGACAATCCGGTGGCAGTTCTCTGTTTGCATCGATTGCGGAAAAATACTAAAAAGGCCGATCACATACCGCTGATCCTGAAAATCGGGGATTCTCTCTCATTCCGCTTGTTCATCACTCCTGCGGTCATCACGATGACGTTCTGGGCACATTCGCGATCACCCTGTTCTCCCTGTTGCTGAAGGTGGGAGGGTTTGCGTCCCCTCCTCACCAATGGGCGGATCCTCTTACAGTGAATACCGGGGAGGGGCCGGGCTGATCTTTGTTCGGCGCATTTCTGCTGATTTTCGGCAATATCTTCTGGCGTATCTTGTGCAAGTACATCGTCGTCTTTTTCAAAATCCACGAGCGGCTCGCGTCCCTGGATGCAAAGCCGACATAGAATTTCTGATTTTTCTACCATGTGCTCTTTGCTCGATCGGGGTTTTGAATCGTCATGATTTTCGGGAAAAAAGTGTCATTCCTGCCTTTTGCAGGAACGGGAGAATGACGTTGATGCCCCGTAGATGAGGGAGGCAACGGCAAAGAGGGACAGGGCGATGATGGCATAGATCATGATGCTGAAATTGTCCCGTACGATGGGAAGGTTTCCAAAGAAATACCCGCCAAGGACGAAGGCGAGCACCCATATGGCCCCCCCGACAACGTTATAACTCAAAAACCAGGAGTACCGCATTTTCCCCACGCCTGCCAAAAACGGAGCAAATGTACGCACGAATGGGAGGAAACGCGCAATCACGATGGTCTTTCCCCCGTACCGTTCAAAGAAATGCTGGGTGCGGTCGATGTGCTCTTTGCGTATGATACACCAGTTCCAGTCCAGGATTTTCATGCCGATGGTATGGCCGATCCAATAGTTTGCCGTATCCCCGAGAAATGCCGCAACGATCAGGGTCGGGATGAGGATCCATGGGTCAAGAAGAAGGTTTGCCGCAAGAGCACCGGCGACGAACAAGAGGGAATCTCCCGGGAGGTACGGGGCGATCACGAGACCGGTCTCGCAGAAAATCACCACAAACAGGATAAGGTAGATCCAGGCACCATAGGTCTGCACGAGACCGATAAGGTTCTGGTCGATGTGCAGCAGCAGCTGGATAATGGTGCTCAGGATGTCCATTCATCCGGTGTATGCATGCAGCCGCTATTAATTCTGCGGGTACCCGGATAAATTCATCAATAGATGCCCTTTTTTTGCCGCTGGATTTCCGCATGCACCGCGACGCCGGACAGGTGGATCCCGTGACTCTTCAGGCTCTGCAACAGACGGTAGAGGGAGGCGGGTCCAAGAGAATACCCGATGGCGGCCTTTGCAGCGATCCGTGCCGGGGGCGCTCCACCGGTATCCCGGAGCACCTGCTGCAGCGCACGGGCAACCCGTCCGGGAGATCGTTGTCTGCGGGAAAGGCCCTCATGTTTCCGCAGGATACCGGCAAGTTCCCGTTCCATAACGTCCTCACCAAGTTCCCGGCAGCAGCGCTGGAACAGCTCGTCGGTATTTTTCATCTATAGTATATCTGATAACGGTATTTACTAATTTTCCCCTTATCCCTGCAGCTCCTTCTCGATTCTCTCAGCGACATGCCCGGCGGCGGCATCCAGCGGGACGATCTCAATCCGATTCGGATCTGCTGTTCCAACGCCCAGCTCCGCAGCACGTGCGATTTGTTCCAGATGTGCGATCGGTCCCTGAGCGACCTCCGGGGTCGTGCCGTACAGGCGAAGGATCGCGACTCCTGCCGCATCTATGGCAACCCGGTCGTTACCGGCGAGCATGATTTCCGGTGCGATCAGATCACCGCTCTCCGGTCCTCCACGGACGAAGCCCTTTCTTGCGTCCATGATGACGAGGTCGGTGCGATATGCCGCATTTATTTCCGCAATCAGGGTCCGCTGACGGGCAGATCCATGCAGCTCCCGCATATAATCATAGGCATCTGCAGGATCACGTTGTGCGATAGCTCCGACGGAATTTTTCAGGGAAAGGGTGAAATGACCACCGAACCGGTGTGTCTTCAGGCAGCATGTCGAGACAACCCGATCTGCTTCGACAAAATCCCGGGTGATAAGAAATCCCCGGCGCCAGTGATACCGGGGATCCTGTATGTGCACAAAGCCTTCTGTACCGAGGGAATCGATAACCTTCACGGAGCAGCCGAATTCTTTCGCACACATGAAAATTCCATGGGATTGGAGAATGGAACGGGTATCTCCCATCCCGCTGCGTTCGGCAAGGGTTATGGATTTCATACCACTCTCGTTCAGTGCGGAAAAAATAGCACGCAGGGTTTCGGAATCCGTTCCGGCCGGAAACGGGTCTGTACTGTTAAAATTCGCTTTTATTGCCACCCGTGCACCCGAAAACATACGAGTATCCCATGCAGAGAGCAGACGGCGCA
>JAJRCL010000124.1 GCA_028679035.1 Methanomicrobiales archaeon
GGAGGAGCTCCGGGAACGCGGTGTCGAGGTGAATTCCTACGAAGATGTGTCCGAGGTGATCCGGGACCTGGATGTGCTCTACGTGACCCGCATCCAGCGGGAACGGTTCCCTGACGCCGCGTCCTACATGAACGTCGCCCACAGCTACCGGGTCACGCCGGAACTGCTGACCGGGGTACGGAAAAACCTGATTATCCTGCACCCGCTCCCGCGGGCAGGAGAGATCGATCCGCGCGTGGATGCGCTCCCCTATGCAAAATACTTTGACCAGGCGAGAAACGGTGTGCCGGTGCGCATGGCACTGTTACTGGAGGTGATGAGATGACCGACAAGAATCCGCCGGAACGTGGACTGCTGATCAGCCAGATCCGCAACGGGACAGTCATCGACCATATCACCGCCGGGGAAGCCCTGAACGTACTGCGCATTCTTGGGATTGTCGGTACCACCCAGGAGCGTCTCTCGATTGCAACCAATGTTCCTAGCGGCAAAGTCGGCAGAAAAGATATCGTCAAGGTGGAGAACCGCGAACTGTGCCAGGAAGAAGTGGACCGGATAGCGCTCATCGCGCCGCGGGCGACGATCAACATCATCCGTAACTATGCGGTATACGAAAAGATGGGCGTGAAAATCCCGGAACTCCTGCGAGGAGTGATCCATTGCCCAAACCCCGAATGCATCTCCAATACCCATGAACCGATCGAGTCACGGTTTGCCGTCAATGACGGGATGTTACGATGCGAATACTGCGACTGGCGGATCAACCGGAATATCCCGGAACACATTATTTGATCCCCGACAGAGAGTCCTGACTGTTTCAGGAAAATTTTAATATTTTTTATTGTTGCTCCGCGGAAATATCGGTCCGGCACTAGCTGCAGATCTCACCCGTCTTCCCGGCAATCCCTGACGAATGACGATTGTTGAAAAATGAATACACTAAGCCCGGAAGGCACTCCGCACGAAAAACCATATCCCGAGCAGAATCAGAAAGACCGCAATGAGATACGGCCATGTGAAGCCGGGGGAGTAAACGATCCCGATACCGAGGAGAACCAGGATGATGCCGGCGAGTACAAAACCCCACCGAATCTGTGCTCCGGCAGCTTCAGGTCCCCCTGCGCCCGCGGGCTGCAATATGCCAGACGCGAAAAATCCCAGACCGAGCCCGATAAGTGCACCAGGACCCGGGTGACCAACCAGCAGTCCTGCACCAAGACCGATAAGAATCCCGGCGGGAATAAATGAAAACCTTCTGCGTCGTCCGTGAAATTCCCTATATTCTCCATCAGGCATGCATGGGTGATATGCGGCTGTCTATTTCAAGCCAGCGCCATGAAATACTCCCCGCCACCTGTTTTCGCGATTCACACGCCTAAGCGCGAATGACCCGGCCGTGATCGTCGATTTCCCCGCGAATGATGCGGGTGCTGGAGATCCATTTGCCGTCATCGGCGAGAACACAGGCGATCTGGTGGATGTCCACCTTCCTCTTTCCCTGCCCCTTCCGCCGCCGGTTGATCTCAAGTGCCCCGGCGATCGTTTCCTCGCTCACCACAAGGGCATCGAAGTCTTCGGTAATGGCGGGCCCGAATGGATCATCCAGGGGCGCAATGGTCCATTGCGCCGCATACCGGCACGCATCGAGGTACGCCGAAAGGTTGCGTCTGCGTTCTTCAAAGGTTCGGACAGGGTGGGCTTTCTTTCCGGCAAAAGAATCGGTGGTAAGTCCGATCACGACTTCTCCCGATGGTCCGGCGAGAGCAAATGCCCGCTCGAGCAGTTTTTTATGTCCGTCGTGGACCGGATCAAAGGTGCCCCCCACCATAACCTTCATTCTGCTTTGAGGTTAACATTTTATGTTATTATGCATAGTGATGCGGCCCTCCGCTCTGATCTCTTCATCGCACCAAATGCGACGGTGCTTGGCGACGTTACACTGGGGGACGGGGTCAGCGTATGGTTCGGGGCAGTGGTGCGCGGGGATAAGGATTCGATTACGATCGGGGATAATTCCAACGTCCAGGACAACGCGGTGGTGCACAATTCCTCCGGACGCCCGGTGCGGATCGGATCGTTTGTCTCCATCGGTCACAGCGCGATCCTGCACGGCTGCACGATCCGGGACCGTGTACTCGTGGGAATGGGATCCATTATCATGAACGGGGCAGTGATCGGAGAGGATTGCCTTATCGGTGCCGGGGCCGTCGTTACGGAAGGCTCGGACATCCCGGCGGGTTCCGTCGTCCTCGGTATTCCGGGAAAGATTACCCGCCAGACCAGTGATGCGCAGCGGGAGGAGATCCTCCACAACGCACGGGAGTACCGGAAACTGGCGGAGAAGTACCGGCATGGGTGAGGTCGCGGTCATCGGCGGCGGTGTCACCGGTATCCAGGCGGCACTGGAGATCGCGGACCATGGCGTTACCGTGCACCTGATCGAGCGGGAGCCGGCAATTGGCGGACACATGGCGATGCTCGACAAGACCTTCCCGACCAATGACTGCTCGCTCTGCATCCTCTCCCCTAAAATGGCGGATGTGGCACGGCATCCCCATATCCACCTGCACACCTGCACGGAAGTGACCAGTGTCACGGGGAGTGTGGGACATTTTCGTATCACCGCGAAACGGCATCCGCGCTATATCGATGCGTCCAAGTGCACAGGATGCGGTGACTGCATCCAGATCTGCCCGGTGGAGGTCTACAACCGTTTCGACGCAGGTGTTGGAGTACGCAAAGTGATCTATAAGCCCCACGCCCAGGCAATCCCGGACATCCCGATCAAGGACGCCGAGCACTGCATTGAGTGTGGCCTCTGCTACGACATCTGCATGCCGGACGCGATCAAAAAAGAGGACCGGGTTGAGGAGTTCTCGATTGATGTGGCAAGCATCGTGGTTGCGACCGGGTATTCAACCTTTGACCCCTGCAGCAAAGCCTGGTTCGGGTACCTCGCGATCCCGGACGTGATCACCAACCTTGAGTTCGAGCGTATGATCAGTGCCGGCGGACCGACCGGTGGAGCCCTGCGCCGTCTTTCCAATGGAGAGACTCCCAGGAGTATTGTGTTCATCCAGTGCGTCGGGTCGCGTGATACGGCCCGCAAGCGTCCCTGGTGTTCGGGAACCTGCTGCATGGCGGCGATTAAGCACGCGATTCAGATCAAGGAGAAGTACCCGGCAACAGAGGTGACCATCTGTTACATTGATGTACGGGCGTACGGGAAGGGATACGAGGAGTACTACCAGCGTGCAGAGAGGATGGGCGTGCATTTCCTCCGGGGAATGCCGGGAGAGATCTACATGAGCGATCGTTCCCCGGTCCTGCAGGTAGAGAATACCGAAACGAGGGACGTCCTTACCCTGAAACCGGACCTCGTCGTGCTCTCGGTGGGCATGCAGCCTGCTGTCGATACCGAAAAGATCGCACAACAGCTGGGCATCGAGACCGAAGAGAACGGGTTCCTCCGGCCGAAGGACCAGAAACTGGGGCCGGTGCTCACCATCCGCCCGGGGATTTACATCGCAGGAACGGCCACGGCACCGAAAGATATTCCCGACTGTGTTACCGCCGGTGGCGCAGCGGCAATGCGTGCCTTCATCGATGCCACCAGTGGGGACGGGACGTGAAAACGATCTGGTGGGACCCGGATCAGCCGGCCGTACGCTTCATCGATCAGACATTGCTCCCGGGCATGTATGCCGAGGTTAGTGCAACCACGGTGGAACGCCTGATACAGGGGATCCGGAGACTGGAAGTGCGGGGCGCCCCGGCCCTCGGGATCGCCGGGGGCATGGGTGTTGCCCTTGCGGTGGCGTACAGCCAGGCGCACGACACAGAACAGTTCATCACCGGCGTGGCGAGCGCGGCAGCCGAGCTCCGCAATGCCCGCCCGACCGCCGTGAACCTTTCCTGGGGAGTAGACCGGGTACTCCGGCTCGTGCAGGAATGCACATCGGTGGA
>JAJRCL010000125.1 GCA_028679035.1 Methanomicrobiales archaeon
CGGGAATTGATACCCAGAGAGAGTGCCTGCAGCTGCTGGGTGTCGCCGGAAGCGGAGATCCCCCCGGAACAAACGCACGCCGGTTTGCAGAGATTCTCGCCGCAGGAGTGCTTGCGGGCGAGCTCTCGCTCCTGGGAGCTCTTGCGGCCGGTCATCTTGCCCGCGCCCACAAGGAGCTTGGCAGAGGCGGGGCGAAATAGGCGATCTCATTTTTTTGCGATTATCTCTGATGGAGAGGCTTTCGCAGCAATAATCGGTTGAACCAGTCCGGATGAAGGGTTTACTATTACTGCATCGAGGAAATTCCATCAGAATACCGGGAGTCCCTTCATCATCACGATGGCATCCTCGCCGTTGGAGTAGTACGACTGTATGACGAAGACCTGCTGGTAACCGAGGTCGGAATAGAAACGCTGGGCACCGGTGTTTGAAAAACGTACTTCAAGAATGATACTGACCGCGGTCTCCCTCCGGAACTGCCGTTCCACGGATCGCACCAGGAGTTGCCCGATTCCTTTCCGGCGATTGCCGGATGTGACTGCGATATTGCAGATATGCCCGTACCGTCCCTCCGGTGTATCTTCGAAAGCACCGGAAAGGAAACCAACAATCGCCTCATCCACGACAGCGACGTAAAACAGCATCGGGTACCAGTCGAGTGTCATGTGGAAGGTGTCCGTGTCCCATGGTTCGACAAAGGATTCCCGTTCGATCGCAACAATCGACGGAATATCCCCGATGCGTGCCCTGCGCACCTTCACCGAACCTTCTGCCATTACAACACCGCCCGGGATACTCCATATTTATACCGGCAGGTAAAAATCTTGTACTTCCGGAGTCCTGCCGAACCCATGGTGACTATCTATCGTTTCGCAGCGGTCCACCCGGAACCCGAAAAAGCGGGCTCCGTCGCAGCAGTACCATACGACGTTCTTACTATGGAGGAGGCAGGTGAGACCATCGCACATAATCCACTCAGTTTCCTGCGTATCAGCAGGTCTGATGCGGAACTTCCCGACATCCCTGCCTATGACGACCGGATCTATGAACGCGCCGCTGAAAATCTCAACCGGATGCGCGATGAAGGGGTACTCATACAGGATCCGGCCCCATCATATTACCTCTACCATGTACAGGACGGAAGGCACTCGTATACAGGGCTGGTCTGCTGTGTGCACACGGAAGATTACCGGAAAGGGATTATCCGCCGGCATGAACTCACCCGCTATGACAAGGAGCAGGACAGGACCCGCCACATCGACCGGGTGAACGCCCACACCGGCATGGTATTCCTGGTGTACCGTGATGACACCGGGATTGACGGGCTCATCGAAGGAATGCTGCCGGCCGGTGCAGAGCTTGGACAGGCTGTCACTTCGGGCGGGGCCTTACACACGACGTACCGTGTTACCAATGAAGCTGTTCTTTCCCGGCTGGAAGAGATTTTCACCGGAATTCCGCATCTCTATATCGCAGATGGCCATCACCGCGCCGCATCTGCGGTGAATGTCGCAGAACAGCGAAAAAAGGAAGGAAGAAGTACGCCGGAATCGGAACGGTTCATGGCGGTCCTTTTCTCCCATCAGAAAGTGAAGATTTTCGGGTACAGCCGTCTGGTGCAGGACCTGCACGGATATACACCGGCAGCATTCCTGCTGAAAGTATCGGAAATGGCGGATGTATACCCTTATGGGCCCATCGATGCCGGCAGCCATACCATCCCACCACGCCATGCAGATACCGGGAGCCATATATTCCACATGTTTCTGGAAGGATGCTGGTACGAGGTCTCCCGAAAAAGAGATCCCCGGGAGGACCTGACCGGCGCACTGGATGTCTCCGTCCTCCAGAAAGGTATCCTGGAAGGGATCCTGGGGATCACCGATAGCAGAAGCGACCCCCGTCTCTCCTATATGGGGGGAGTAAAGCCGCTTTCGGTACTGGAAGATCTCATACGCAGTGGCGCCTACGCGGTGGGGTTTGTGATGCAGCCTCTGCCGGTCGGGACTGTACTTGCGGTCTCGGATCAGGGGAAAGTTATGCCTCCCAAATCCACATGGTTTGAGCCGAAACTGCTCAGCGGTATGCTCATCCACCTGCTCGACTGATTACTGCGCATTTTCGTCTGATCTCGTTCCCCGGTAAGACGAAGGTTCATCATTCTTCCTGACGACCTGATAGCTATGATCAGCATTGCGCTTCCCAAGGGAAGCCTGGAGCAGCAGACGCTCCAGCTCTTCAAAGAGGCGGACCTTGAAGTGAAACAGACCGATCGTTCCTACAACCCGAAAATCGCGGATGAACGAATCGGGAAGGTGAAAATCCTCCGCCCCCAGGAGATCCCCACCTACGTCCAGATGGGCTATTTTGATCTGGGGATTTCCGGTCTTGACTGGGTAGAAGAAACGAGCGCGGATGTGATGGAAGTGGCACGCCTATCCTATAGTAAGACCGGGGAAGGTACGGTGAAAATTGTCGTCGCTGTTGCACAGGATGTGGATATCAGCGATGTCCGAAGTATCCGGCCCGACAGCCGGGTGACCACGGAATACCCGAACATCACGAAAAAATTTTTTGCATCCCTGCAGATCCCGGTGCAGCTGTTCGCTTCCTATGGTGCATCGGAGGCAAAAGTTCCCGACCTTGCGGATGTCGTGGTCGATCTCACCGAAACCGGCACAACCCTGCGGAAAAACGGCCTGAAGATCGTCGGTCAGATCATGGAATCCTACACGGTACTGATCGCGAATAAAGACAGCATGAAAGACCCCGCGAAGCGCCGGCACATCGACGAGGTGCGGACACTCCTGATGGGGGTGATCGAGGGCAGGTCGCAGGTGCTCCTGACCATGAACGTCCCCTCCGCCCGTCTCAACGGGGTGATAGCAGCGCTTCCTGCAATGAAGAAACCGACTATCGGAACACTCCACGGCATCGATTATTTCAGCATTCAGACCGTGGTGCCGAAAAACCGCGTGAACCAGCTCATCCCGCAACTCAAATCCGCCGGGGCGGAAGATATACTTGAAATCCCGATCGCAAAAATCGTACGCTGAAAGAGACAGAGGTACTCTTTTTACGAAAAATACGACATCAGGATGTTACCGGTCTACCCTTTCGCACCATCGGGGAAACGCCGCAGGCCGGCATATCCCCGAAACAGAACGCCATTCGCTCCCTGATGGTACGGGGGAGCTCATTTTCCGGGATCGGTACAAATCCGAACTGCCGGTAGAAGCCAACCAGATCAAGGGTCGAATGCATGTACATCGTCTCTTTCCCACAACCTTCGATAAGGGCGCGGAGCATGCCCGAGGCGAGACCGTGGTTGCGGAATTCCTCCAGGACAAATACTCCGTCGACCTCCATGCCATCCGGATGCCGTTTGCAGCGTGCGATCCCAACCAGTTTTCCTTCGATGAACGAACCAAAGATCCTATCATGCTCCGGGTCCGCCTTCTGCTGTCGGTAAAAGTACCATACTTTCTCTGCATCCGGAAATTCGTCCTTTTTGAGCTCTCTGATCTCGGCCGACACGGACAATCACCCATTTAATTAGCCTAATACATGTGTATAGGGCAGTAATCAATTTCAAAATATTTATATCATATCTTGCAGAAATAACAGCATAGAGAGATCTCTCCATGAATCGTACCTCCTGGGTTATCGGACTTGCCCTTCTCTTTGTTCTCCTGGCAGGATGCAGCGCCCCGTCGGGCCCATCCCCAAATGTTTCAGTGCAGACGACGGTAGTGCCAACAACCGGAGGGGGAATATCTGACATCACGACCGGTATAGCCCCCCAGACCACAACGCTGAGCGATGCACTCCGGGATCTTGCTGCGAATGATGTCCCGCAGATGATGAATGTATCCGAAATCAAGGTTCACCAGCTTAATGGAATCGGGGTCAATGACAAGGGTGAGGCCCAGATGTGGGTACTGGGCGCATATAACGGGATTTCCACGACCCTTCTGATCTACACGGAAGGGGAATAGAGGATGGTTGAATGGCAGGGAACCCTCCCATCCCAGGAGATCGACCTGTCGGCAATGGTCGAACCGGATGTCCTGTATTCCTCGCAGAGCCGGGCGATCGGGCAGGCTATGACCCGGCACAATACGGATGTAAGCAATCTCGAACTGGTGGGCACGACCTATACGATCACCTTCACGTCGTCCGGCAGCATCACGGTGCTCACGTTCAACGCCAGAACGGGGGAATTGTTATCTTCCACCTGACGGACGAACAGGGAGTGCTGTCCGTTGATTTCCTGATCGGCTTTACCATATTTATTCTTGGTCTCGTCTGGGCAGCAACGATGGTTCCGGGCCTGCTGGTCGGCCTGGACCGGTCCACGGCCATTGATTACGACGCCGTTGCGTATCGTACCGGCGTCATCCTCGTGGAAGATCCCGGCTGGGGGATATCCCCCAACAATACCCAGTGGGAATTCAAAGCAAAAAACGACGTATACCGGATGGGACTGTCGATCTACCGCGAGAAACCCAACATCCTCTCGGAGATGAAAGTCCAGCGGTTCTTTAACACCTCTTTCTGGAACTACCCGGATGATTACCGGGACAAGGTGTTTTTTGGCGACTATCCCTACCTGTTCAATGTGTCCCTGGTTACCAATGACGGGAAATACCGGAGTATCGGCGGCCCCCTCCCGGAGGGATACGGGTACATCCGGCGGGCCATCAAGCTCAAAGGGATGAGCAGCGCGGTTGTAAACTTCTCCAACCACCCGGAATACAACGCGAGCGAAGACATGAATATCACCCAGACTGCGAACATCGGAACCTTCCTGGTCCGGATGAACTGTTCCCAGCTGCTCGACCGAACCGTTCCCCAGGAATACCAGATTGATCCGCGCACCGATCTTATCTGGATCAATCTCACGCACCTCGAATTGTATATGAATAACAGTATCACCAACCCCAACAACTGGACCACAAACGCAACTCTGGGTCAGGGCATATTTGGGCCAGTCCCGCGGCCGGCCTCCGAGCAGTGGACCGCAGCACGCCTGCAAAACGTGACATTCCACCTCGCAAACGCAACGGGGGCGTTTCCTCTTCCGTACGGTACAGCACACCCGGAACTCTGGGAGCTGGTCATTGACGGAACCTCTTTGTACGATACGCTGGAGCCGGACGCTGACGTACAGGGGAACATTTCCCTGCTTCTCAAGCCGGAACTGTTCCAGCCGAGAAACTTCCCGATCGATGAAAATTCCCTCGTCGATGTGAAGTTCACGTTCCAGAACGATCCGGCCGGTGGTCACCCGGTGCAGACCCAGATCTTCTACGGGCCCCAGCCTTTCGGGCTGAACTATACGACTGCCCAGCCACCCCGCCTGATGGACGGGGCTCTGGAGGTGGCGGTATGGTGAACGATGAGGCGCAGCTCTACACCCTGGAAGGGATCGCGGCCGCGATTATCGTCGTTGTCACGATGACCCTGGTCCTGGGGACGACGTCCATCTACACGCCGGGAGATACGCATATTACCGATATGCAGTTGGAACAACTCGGCAGTGATACGCTGAGGCTCATGGACACCGCCAATTCCACCGGCGCACGAAGTGATCTCGAAATGATTGTCGCAACGTACGATAACCGGACATATTTCGAGGATCTCTTCAGGGGATACATCCGGCAGGCAAGTGGAGGGGCCGACAGCAGCCTCCAGTTCAGCGCCTCCGTTCTGTACCGGGATGACGACTTCGGTAATATCACCAGCTACCCGCTTATCGAAACCCAGCGATTTTCCGGTAGAGAACCGGCCATACGGGTGACCCGCTGGGTGCAGCTCGAAACGCGCCCGGCAGGATCTCTTCCGGTGCCGCACAACACATTGATGGATGCGAGGGAACAGGTAGTTCTCGTGGAGGTGCTGTTATGGAGAGGCTGAATGAGGAAGGGCAGTGGATCATCCTGATGGCTTTCATTATCAGCATCGGGATCTTCTTCCTTGCAATCGTGATCAACCAGTCCACGGTCATCGGGCAGACAACCGCTGAGGGCGTACTGGAATTTCCCAAAAACGATTTCCAGGACCTGCGGAGTGAAGTGTTCAATCTGAGCAGTATCTATGATTCTTCATTAACCGATCCTGCAGACCGGTCCCGGATCAACCAGGACATTGAATCGATCGCACTCCTCCGGAAAAATGCGGTCGTGCAATATTCCATCAGTAATCCGCAGATAATTTCGGGGAAGACGTACGTTATGGTGAACCTGCATTACAACAACGGGGTGACGAGCATCAATGAGACCGCATACCTCTGATACCAAAGAATCCGGCGTTTCGACACTCACCGAGTACATGATGATCACGTCTCTGCTCGTCTTCCTCATGGTGGTGATCATGTTCAGTGTCAACGCCTCTTTCATCGACGGGCCCACAAACAAGGTCATGCATCATGCCTTCATCGATATAGGAAATGGGATCAGTGCCCGGATCGTTGATATCTATATCGTAAGCCCGTATAACGGGACGGTCGATTCGGGATTTGATATTCCCGACGACGTGATGGGAAAGGACTATTTTGTTGACGTGAAGTTCAGCGAACAATACCAGCAGATCGTTGTGAGCAGGAACTTCATCCAGAGCAAGGTGTCACTCGCCGGCATCGGCGCCACGAAGGGTGTCGTCGGCAACACAACAGGACGCGGATGGAATAAGATCAGCTATGATTACAAGGGATTCTAGGGAGTAAACAAATGAAACCATTACAGATTAATGATGAAGCGGTTTCCGAAGCCATCGGATTCATCATACTCTTCGGATTGGTCACGATAGGAATCGGGCTCGTCACGATGTACGGTTATCCTATCCTTTTGCGCGAACAGACCAATGCAAATGAACGGAACATGGAACAGACGCTGATTGTGCTCCAGAACGATGTCAAGAGCCTCTGCTACAAGAATGTCCCGTTCAAGGAAACTTCCCTTTCCGTTGGAGGAGGATCGCTTGCATTCTACCGGTATGGGGCAGCCGCTGTGGACGCGAACCAATATTTCGAATTAACTGTCAGTGACGGAACAATCGACACAGCTATCGGTACTGCCGGTCTTGACAGGCTGGACCTGAGTGAACTGCGGTACCAGACCGATTCCGGTGGCATGGTGCTTGCCATCGAGAACGGGGCGGTAATGAAGCGGTCAGAGGGACAGACGGGATCGGTAATGATCGCCGAACCCCGGTGGTTCATAGACGTAGACCCGATCACCAATGAGAAGACGATGGTGATCTACTACATCAACCTGGTCTCCTCAGGTTCCCTTTCCAGAACGGGTGTCGGGAACGTACGGATGAAAGCAACGGTATTGCCCATGTTTGAGGGGAGTGGAACAGACTTTAATGTCCAGGTCCAGTATCATCCGGACACGAACCCCGCGAACCCGCCAAATGATTATGCGACGGCATGGAAAAATTACTTCGTCAATACAATGAAAATGACAGAAACAGGTCCCAATACTTA
>JAJRCL010000126.1 GCA_028679035.1 Methanomicrobiales archaeon
CCGGAAAAACAACCATCGCTGCTCTCCTCATCCGTTCGATTATCGATGCGGGTAAAGGGCCGGTGCTTGCAGTGGACGCAGATCCGAATGCGAACCTGCATGAGGCACTGGGCCTCGCGATACACGAGACGCTGGGGAATATGCGGGAGGATGCTTTCACGCGAACGATTCCTCCGGGTATGTCCCGGAATGAATTTATCCGGCTGCGTTTCCGGCAGGTCCTTGTCGAATCCGCAGGCTTCGACCTCATCGCGATGGGAAGACCGGAAGGGAGCGGGTGTTACTGTTTTGCGCACAATCTCCTCTGTGATGCGATGCGGGACCTGGAGCGGGAATATCCTTTCATCGTGATCGATGCTGAGGCAGGAATGGAACATATCAGCAGGGGAACGGTCGGCCGTCCGGACGTCCTCCTTATCGTCAGCGATCCCGGTGCCCGGGGGATGCGCACCGTCGGTCGCATTCAGGAAATCGCCCTCTCCCTTGGCTTTTCTCCGCAGAGCATGCACCTCGTTATCAACCGGAAGAAAGACTCTGGATCGCCCCTCATCACCGAACGTCCTTCTCTCATCGGGGTCGTGCCCGAAGATCCTGCGATCGAACAGGCGGATCTGCAGGGAATCGCGATCGCGACCATCCCGGATCAGAGTCCTGCACGACGGGCAGTTCGGGACATCGCTACCCGGATCAGGGCGATCTGCCGGCACACCGGCAGTTCATAACGCCGAGGATTCCCAATTCTGTACGCGCAGCCGGGATATCCCGCCATTGATAATGAGAGTTTTAGGAAAAGATTGCTGGTCTGGAATACTTCGACCCCCGGATTTATACGCGGGTATCATCGCGAACGAGGAAAAGAGGGGAGGTCCAGGAAAATCTTATGGTTGGTCTGGATCGTTTGATCAACGCGTGGCGATAGCCACGAGTGCCACCTTGTCATCCGGACAGATCATCGAGATGCAGGGGACATTCTTTGCTTTTGGGAATTCCTGCCCGCACTTGGGGCATACGCACATGATGGGTTTCTGGGCCTGTCGCCCGGATCGAACCGTTCTTCCTCCTCTCTTCGCACCAATTTCCTTCATGGTCTTCTCCTTTTTTGACGGAATTGCATGCTCAGATATTTATAGGCTCCGATGAAGGATGCAAGCCGGTACGGACGGGCTCTCAGGATTGATCGCAGCATAGTTCCTCACTGACTTTTCGTTCAGAATAGAGAAAATACTGGTTCTTTCGAGCGGATCTGTTATTCCGCTCCCCGGTTTATGGCACGGATCAGCTCCGCGAGTCCCTCCATCTCCAGTTCGAGAACCTGGTTCCGGGTCATTCCCATGGAGGTCTCGCCATCAGCAGTCAGGACTTCCGGTCCCCGGATGATCCGGCGTTCCACGCCGTCGCGGGAGATGATTTCGGCCGCCTCGCGTTCATAGACAAACGCCCGTCCCGGAATAACGACGGCGGGAGTGAATACTTCAGGGTCCATGGCGGCGAGGTCATCCGCCGTGATGAGACAGGCAATTTCCTTCCCTGCCGTA
This sequence comes from Methanomicrobiales archaeon, assembly GCA_028679035.1. Taxonomy (GTDB): domain Archaea; phylum Halobacteriota; class Methanomicrobia; order Methanomicrobiales; family JACTUA01; genus JAJRCL01. The sequence continues at coordinate 1,536 of JAJRCL010000126.1, forward strand.
ACGACCTGGTCAGCCGAACCCCCGCAGAGGGTAATAATCCGCCGGAGGAAAGGCGCTGCAACGGTTCCGGTCAGCACGCGTGTATCTCCGGTGATCCGGGGCAGTTTGTCCAGAAGATCCGGTTCCTGCAGGATCGCAAACGGCGAACCGATTGCGGGGTCCCAGAGAGGTGTGCCGGTAATCCGCAGGGCATACCGTGATGCCAGATCGCTCACCAGATCCCGGAATTCTTCAACCCGGTGAACCGAAACGTGGGGAAACAGCGGGGCGTTTCCCAGAATCAGTCCCTGCTCCACGGAATTCGCGAAACGCATGATGATCAGCCCCTTTGCTCCCCGATCCTCGAGCCATGCACAGGTCTTCTCCAGGACAACCCCGTCGTTTATGCCCGGAATGATAACCGCTGCGGCGTAAACATCGACGGCGCCGCAGAGTTCCTCGAGGACACGGAGGGAGACTTTCGGGTGGGGGTCGTGCATATATTTCTTCCGGAGCAGCGGATCGGCAGCAAAGACGGTAAAAGAGACCTCGGTGAGTCCCTGGTCGATGAGAAATGACGCGACTTTGGGATCACCAAACCCCTTCCCGCTCGTGTAGCCGATATGGAGAGGAGCCTCCATGCTTCCGAGCAGCTCGACCAGATCGGTGAACCGGGGGTAACAGCTGGGGTCCCCGCCACCGCTGATCGTAACCCGTGAGATTTCCCCCTGCAGGACCTGCAGGCGGGCGAGAATATCTTCGCCGATGTCCGAAAGGGAACGAAAACCCGTATACCGTTCGCCGACGCTGCGGGAGCAGTAATCGCATCCTTTCCGGAAGGGCGAGCAGTACCGGCACCCGAATGCCGGCACCTCGCGGGCATGCCGGAAGTAGCAGTATTCGCAGAACCCCCGGCAGTCGATGCCCGGCCGCCCCCCGATATCGGCTACAAGCTGGGCCATGCTACTCAGAACTCAGATGTGCTGCATCATCATACTTCGCGCCGCACGAAAGGGCATACGGTGTCTCCCGGTATCCCCGGGATACTGGCTGTCAGAGACCGTGGATCTCCTGCGATTCCTGAACGATTACCTGTGTGACGGCATCCGCATCACCCGGCATGAATGCAACATCTTCATCTCGTAGAGCCCGGAACATCGCTGCAATCGCTGCTCCATGGGACGGACCGTACCCGCCTTCGAGTACGAGGGCAAGAGGAGATGTGCCTGCACGTAACAGGGAGCTGAGCATTGCCCCGACATCCTGCGGCTCCACACACATCCCTCCCAGCGGATCATCGGAGAGAATATCCTGCCCGGCAGAGACCAGGATCAGATCCGGATCAAACCGCCGCACTGCAGGAACGAACAGGCCGGCAAAGACCAGTGCGTAATCTGCCCCGGAGGATCCGGGCGGGAGAGGGACGTTGCATGTACACCCCTGCGCTTCTCCCCTGCCTGCATCATGCAGTTTTCCGGTTCCCGGGTACGTATTTCCCTGGTGGACAGAGGCGTAGAGCACACGGGGGTTCTCTTCAAAGATGTCCTGCGTCCCGTTGCCGTGATGAACGTCCCAGTCGATAATGGCGACTCTCTCGACCCGATCGAGCGCCCATGCAGCGGCGACCGCGACATTATTGACCAGGCAAAAACCCATTGCCCGGCACCGCGTCGCGTGGTGCCCGGGAGGTCGCACGAGGGCAAACGCATGTTCTCCCCCGAGCGCCAGTTCTGCCGCCCGGATTGCCCCACCCGCTGCCCAGCAGGCGACGTCAAACGAGGCAGGGGTAACGTACGTATCCACGTCGATATGGCGGGAGAATGTGGTTTCCGAGCAAAAACGCTCGAGCCACGTACAATAGGCGGGGGTATGTACCCGCTCGAGATCCTCCCGTGAGCACCGGATTGGTGCCCGGATGGGAATGTCCGGTGGCACCCCGCTCATGGCGTTGAGGAGCCGGCCCTGGTTTTCCGGATGATGCGCCAGGTCATGCCGGGCAAATACGGGACCGGTCACCACTGATGCCTGCATACTCCCTCATTTCTGCGTGCGGGTATAAACCCAGCGCTGAACCAGGGGATCGATTTTTCCGATCACACATGCTGTACTGTATGGAGAAGTCCGTGGTGCATCAGGCTCCCTGTACAAAACGGGATGCGGGCAGGAAACTTCCGGAACTGCTCGCCCCGGCAGGCTCAACGGAGGCATTTCACGCGGCGTTAGCCGCAGGAGCCGATGCGATCTATGTGGGGGGGAAACGATTTTCCGCCCGGATGCATGCCCGGAATTTCACCGAGGATGAGCTTGCACAGGCAGTCGCAGAGGCTCACGCAGCAGGGTGCCGGATGTATGTAACGCTCAATACGCTCATCACGGACGCAGAGCTTCCCGAAGCGCTGGAGTACGCGATCACGCTCCATACGATGGGTGTGGATGGGATCCTTGTACAGGACCCGGGCTTTGCTGCGATATCCCGGGTGGTCATTCCCTCTCTGCCGCTGCATGCCTCCACCCAGCTGTTTGTCCATCACGAACCCGGCGTTGCGTGGGCCCGGGATCACGGGTTCGTACGCGTCGTGCTGGCACGGGAGATGTCCCTTGATGAGATTACTGCTATCGGAGAGGAGATGGGAGGAAACGGGATCGGCCTTGAGGTCTTCATCCATGGTGCCCTCTGCTATTCCTATTCCGGCCAATGTCTTCTCTCCTCCGTAATCGGGGGGAGAAGCGGAAACCGGGGGATGTGTGCTCAGCCGTGCCGGAAACCCTACCAGCTGGTCCAGAGGCAGGATGACCGGGAGACGGGAGAACCGCTCACCGTCGTCCGGACTGACGGCGATTACCTTCTTTCTACCAGGGATCTTGCTGTCTACTCCTGTCTGGACCGGGTCCTGTGTGCTCCCCTCACGGCACTCAAAATCGAAGGAAGGATGCGTTCGGCAGAGTATGTCGCCGTCGTGGTCGATATCTACAGAAAGGCCATGGACGCGATCGCGAACAATACCTGGGTGCCTTCAGAAGAAGACCTTCGCGACCTTGCTCTGGCCTTCAACCGGGATTTCACCACCGGTTATATCTCGGGCAGATCACCGGGGGAGGTCATGGGACGGCAGCGTCCCGACAACCGCGGGATTCCCTTGGGCGTGATCCGTTCCTGTCATCCCGGCCGCAATGAAGCGGTCGTGGCTCCTTACGAAGACCGGGTGCCGTCTGTCGGGGATGGGATTGAGATCCTTCCCCGTGATGGCGGGACGGGATTCGGTTGTGCGATCCGCAGTCCCCCCGGTCGTGTCCCGGGCGGGTACCGCATACGGGTGAGCAGGCACTGCAGTCCGGGGGACCGTGTGCAGCTGACCCGGAGCAGGAGCCTCGAAGACCGTGTCCGCGGGATCCTGGAGAGGAGAAACGATCGGCGGACTCCTATCGACCTTGACCTGACCCTGACAGAGGATCGGTTTCCGATCCTTACCGGCAGGTTCTGCACACTCGATGGCAGAGTAATCACGGTTACCTGCAGAGCAGACTTCTGCCTCAATCCGGGAAAGACAAGCCCGCTCACCCGTGATGGAATCCGGTCGCAGCTTACAAAAAGCGGGGAAACCCCATTTTCAGTGCGAAAATTCTCGATCCACTATCCAGGCGGCCTTTTCGCGCCGCTCGCAGCGCTGAACAGGTTCCGGCGGGACTTCTTCCGGAAAGCCGCATCCGATCTGCAGGCCGCATACCGGCCAAATGTCGATGATCTCGCCCTCTGCCGGGAAAGGGCAAAGCCTGTTCTCGCACGGCTCTCCGCCGGCTCGCATCGTGCCGGTCATGCAACCATTCCGATCCTTGCGTGTTACACCGATTCGCCCGATTGCGCCAAAGAGGCGGTTGCAGGAGGATGCCAGAGGGTTTACTTCGAACCCTCAGTCGATCTTATCCCGGAAAGAAAAAACCGGGGAACGATCCTGCAGATGCTGGACGCTGCAGGCAGTATTGCGAAAAGCACGGGAGCAGAGATCTTCTGGAAATGGCCCCGGGTTACCCGGCAGACATTTCTTGCCACTGTTTCCCGCCTACTCCCTCGTCTGGACAGGACCGGCATTTCCGGGGTCATGGTGGAAAGTATCGGTCTTGCAGAGACGATCCAGAAAATGAACCCCGCCCTCATCGTCACCGGTGGTGCAGGTCTGAATGTGACCAATCACCGCACGGCAGATACACTCTGCCCGCCGCTGCGCGGCGTTACGCTCTCCCCCGAACTGAGCGGGAATGAAATGCAGGAACTGGCCCGAAGGATTGGTTCAATTCCGACAGCGCTCGAAGTTCTTGTCCAGGGAAACCTCGAAGCCATGGACAGTGAAGATGCGCTCCCGGCACTGGTGGCGGGTAAGGCCGGGGCACGCATGGTGCGCAGCTCCTGGGGGATCCGCGACGAGACCGGAAGAGTATTTCCCCTGTCCCGTGACAGCATGGGGAAAACCCGTATAGCAAACGCCGTTGAGCTGTGTCTTGTCGATCATATTCCGTTTTTTTCCCGTAACGGCATCTCAATCCTGACCATCGATGCACGGGGAAGGACCCCCGCCTATGTGAACGCGGTTGCTGCACAGTACCGGAAGGCAATCGCAGTCGCAAATGAATCTCCGGACGAATGGGACCATCGCCTTGGAGGAATCAAGGAAGAACTGAAGAGACGATCCCGGGGAGGAATTACACAGGGGCATTTCACAACGGATTTCGGTGGATACGCATGAAAATCATAGTTTCCGTACGTAATGAGGACGAAATCAGGCAGGCAGAGGACTCTGGAGCAGACATCATCGAACTGCGGCTGGATCTTCTGCAGAAACCACACGACGCAGAAGATCTGTCCACCCGGCTCCCGCGTGTTCTCACACTCCGCAGCAGTGCAGAAGGAGGAGGTTTTGGCGGGGACCCGTCCGAATGGGCTGCACAGGTCCTTCCCCTCGTGCGCCGGGGGGACCTGGTTGATGTCGAGGAGTGTTTTTCCTGTTTTGCCCCCGCTCTCCGGAGCCGGGGGATCCGTATCATCGGGTCGGCACATCGTGCATCCATGCTGTCGGCTGCGGATCTGCATGCCACCGAAACGAGACTGCGAACCTACGCAGACATCCCGAAAATTATCGTCACCCCTGCGACAGAACAGGATCTTCTTACACTCTGTTCGTTCACCCTGAGCTCGGCTAAACCGATATGCACCGGCGTGATGGGGAGACAGTTTGCCTTCGGACGCATTCTGCTGCCGTTTTTTGGATCATCGCTCGTGTATTGTCACGCAGGAACACCGGCTGCCGAAGGGCAGTATCACATCCGGGACTTCCGTATGATTCTTGACCTCATGACCGGGACAACAGGCCAAAAACAATAATGACATTTCCCCTTTCTCCCGCGTCCTGCGGATGGTTTAAATGGAAAGTAAGCGACATTTTCCTTACGATGGAGAAGTGTACAGCATGACCGACGTCTACCAATCCCCCTGGTTTGAAGGAACAAAAGGAAATAAATGTCGCATCGTCTTTGAAGAAAAAGGGCCGATCTATTATGAATTTCTCGACTACGAAGATGGGAAACGGGACACATTCCAGTGGCGCGACAACATGATCTGCGGATTCTCCTTCTCCCGCATGGGACTCAAATGTATCCCTCTCCCAATGGAAATCGATCAGGACGTGAAAGCCTTCGTGAGCACCCTTCCCCGGGGAAAGAAGCTGATGCGCAACGGTTCAAAACTCGTTCAGGTATAACTTTTTTTTCCAACCGCAGAGAATTCATTTTTCATGAAATAACTGAAAATACCGGGGAATTCACGAATCGCACCCTCCTCCCCCTTCATACGCCGCAACCACGCGGTCTGCGACCTCCCGTGAGATCTTGTGTGCGAGTATTTTTGCAAGGATCTCGACATCCTCGGGAGGCATACAGCCAAGACTTTCGGACCCATCGTCGATCACACGCACAAGATATTCCAGATCTGCAACATCCAGCTTCTCCAGACGGGCTGCAAAATCCTGCTCATCAAGGGAAAAATGCCGGGATACCGGTGGAAGAATGGACCGGAATTCCACGCCCGATCCCTCGCAGATCATATTGTTCACTTCAGGTGCCAGTTTCCGTAAGATGTCGAGATCCCGCGATGATAGCTCCCGTGCCATACTAATCACGGAGGAAAGGATCGAAAAAGGGAAAAATGTTGTGGGCCTTACTGCGCAAACCGGAGAATCTTAACGCTGACCGTTGCAGATTCGTCCTGCCCGGAATTGCGGATAGCAAGTCTTGTCTGGGCGCTAAGTCGGACAAATCCTTTGGGCAGGGTTTCCTGCGCACCAGCGAGATCGGGAACCGGCTGGACAACGATAGGTGCATTACCCTGCGGCGTGATATCAATGAAATATACCCCGTGTACAAGGTCGAACCAGGTCCCCGAGCCGGCCGGAAGGCTGAGATTGAGGTCAAAGAGGAGGCGCCCGCCCTCAGGGTAAGCCGGGGTGGAGTCCCTGTTCACGGGCTCGGCAGGAAGTACCGACGGGCGGTATTCCAGGATGCAGAGATGGGCAGATGCGGGGATGAGGGGATGCATACGATATAATTAATCAATTCTCTATTTAAAGTTAACTATTTTCTAAAATCCTGTTAAATGATTTAATTTCAAAAAATATGTTGATAATTTTCCCTGAAACGGGTTACTTTAAAAAAATCATACCTGCAGTGCCCGGATGATGCGCGAAAGCATAATACCGGCGATTTCATTCTGGCATTTTTACCCCCCGATATGAGAGAGAATGCGAAAACCGCAAACTCACTGGTCACGTGCGGACTGAAGGATCGCTTCTTCTGCTTCTTTTGCCATATCCTGCACTCCTTCCGCTGGGTCCCTGCGCGCCTCCCGCAACGGGCCAAGAGCGGATCGGTCCCCCAGCCTGCCCAGCGACCATGCCGCTTTCATCCGGACGCGCCAGTCCTCGTCCCGGAGAGCCTTGATAAGCGGGCCGATCGCTCTCGGGTCCCCCATCCTTCCCAGGGCCTCGGCAGCACCCCACCGGTATGCAGCATTTTCGTCGGTGAGATGCGCCAGTGCGCTCTGGAACGCTTCCTCATGCACCCGCATTCCCTTTGTCCTCCAGAGGGTCGGTAAGCATCATGAGCCAGTTCCTGTCCCCCGCTTTGTGGAACCGCACCAGGACGTACAGGCCACGCATTTTTGATCCCAGGGCAACGATCTCAATCATGTCCGGCCCCCAGAATTTGGCAATATAGCGTCCCGTATCCCAGATCACGATCGATCCGGCTCCGTATTGTCCCTCCGGGATCTCACCGGAAAAATCCAGGAACGTGAGCGGATGGTCCCCAACTTCGACTGCGAGATGTTTGATACCCGGCGTATCGGGAATTCCCTTTGGTATTGCCCAGCTTTTCAGCACCCCGTCCCGTTCCAGCCGGAGATCGTAGTGCAGGCGGCGTGCATGGTGCTCATGCACGACAAACGCCGCATC
>JAJRCL010000127.1 GCA_028679035.1 Methanomicrobiales archaeon
GCTGGACCGCTTCGTCCGCACTTTTCAGGACATCGGTCGTGGGGACCCAGCCCTTCCCGATGATCACGTTGTCCCGCATCACGATTGCTTTCGTCGTGGACGATCCCGAATCCACCCCGAGCGTCAGGCCTTGCTGCACTTCCCGGGCCAGGAGTGCTCTCCTGCGGGCGATCGTAGTCAGCGCCTCCATCCGGGTGAGGAGTGTTCCGCTGGTAGTCCTTTCGGTAAACGAGTAGGACACGACCGGCAGTTTCGAATTCTCATGGATATAGCGGCGCAATTCGTTGCGCACGATGGCCGCCTCGGCACAACGGAAGCAGGTACCGATGAAAACCGCATCCGCTTCCACCCTCCCCTCCACGAGCGCCTTTGCCCGGGCAATGGCGAGTTTCAGGTCCGGGCTTTTCACTTCAAGTCCGAACGAGGCAAAATCCCTCCGGATATCTTCGAGTGAGACTTCAGGGAAGAAGATCACGGCGTTCACCGCCTTCGCCGCGTCTTCGATCTCCTTTTCCACCCCGCTGTATTCCGACCCGCAGGAGAGCAGCGCGATGCGCACCGGTGCTGTCATGGCTTTTCCTCCCCGAGCGATTTCAGGAAGTTTTTAATGGAGGAAACAAAAGTGACCCCTTCCTCTTCGGTGCGGGGATAGGTGAGTTCAAGGACCGGAATTCCACGCTTGCGAACGAGATACTTGACCAGTTCGTTGGTACGTGAGCAGCCCATGCACCCGAATGCCAGATCGGCATCGTTCACGATGATCGCTGCCTGCGCCTGGTCGATGAGCGGTCCGACGACTGCCATCCTCCCCCGTACCCCGGAGGGAACTTCCACCGCTGCGTACCGGAGGCCCTTCTTCGGTTCTTCCGGGGTCACCTGCAGGGGAGGGGACTCGATCCCGGGGGTCTGGATACGCTCGCGGATCCCGATTGCGGCTCCCAGCGGTTCGTGGCCGAAGCGTGAAACCATATCCGAGAGTATGAGACTTGTTGTCGGATAGATGAAGACTTTTGCCATGTCAGGGGCCCTCAACGTCTGCAAGTTGCTTCAGCCTTCTGGCATCAAGTTTCTTCTGCTCAGCTTTTTCCGGCAGGACAATTTTCTCCCCTTTCTCCTCAGCCTTCTCAACCCGCTCAAGCCCCTTGGAGATGTTACGGATAAGAGTGAGTTCGAACTCGTGGCCGTGGAAACCGGGACGTGCCCCGCCCAGGTTGGCCCGGCACCGCCGTGGGTCCCCGGGAGGAAATCCCCGGTCCTTAACGAAGATATGGTTCGGGTCCATGGCGCGTACCTTTTCTATGACACGATCGACCTCCTCTTTGGTCCCGGTCACCTGAAAGCCAAAACAGGTTTCCTTAATCATCACGCCCTCTGCGACCTCCAGTGCCTTGAGTGCGAGATCACCCGCCGTAAACCGTGTCGATTCCACAAACACATATTTCGTTACCGAGCCCTGGTATGCGGGCAAGTATTCGCTCACTGGATCACCTCGCGGATATAGACTATCTCCCTTTCCCGGAATCCCTGCAGCTTTTCGCTCTCAACAACCGTTCCAATAATATTAGTTCCCTCGAACGGCTCAGACGTAGGACCGTATTCAGCGCTCGTTCCCGAACGCACTCCGATGATCCCGGCACTTTTGCGGGAATCGTTGGTCATCGCAAGGGTAAAGGACGGTACCTCGCCGGTCGGCGTATTTTCCGGAAGGATCCTTGTTCCATCCGGTATCGGCGGGCGAAACAGGGTGACATCCTCGAAACGGAAAATCAGCGGCATTTTTCCGATGGCATGCATATCGAGCCCGGTCACCGCCCGGAAGATGCGGCAGGTCAGGGGTGCTTGCGCGTCGTCGAGGGTGATCCCCATAACTTTCTCAGCGGGAACAGTGGCGACCATCGCCTTTCTTGCCGCCAGCACCGCGAGCGTTGTCGGGGGCTCCTGGTCGACCACATATCCGGTCGGGGTTCCGTCAAATTCAAGAGCGATCCCACGATCGGCTGCCAGGGCAACGGCCTCCTCCGTCGTCAACCCGATGAAGGTGCAGCGGGGGGGAGACAGCCGGATATCAAGGATTTCCCCCACCTTTGCGAGCCGCACAATCTCGATTCCGTGCATTACCTGTCCGACGGCGGTGTGGGAGGAACTTGCGGGAAGATCGATGCAGTAGATGTAAATTCCGCCCCGGGAAACGCCATCCCCGCGCATGGTTATCGTCCCTTCTCTCCGTGCACGCCGCACTTCTGTCGGAACATCCGCCGGGATGGCTGTTCCATCACGGATGTGGGTCGACGCGGTCCTCCCGACATGAAAACGCCCTTTTTCAAGGATACGCAGCAGGTGTTCGACGCTCTCCGCAGCCGTGGGGTTGATCGAATCCGGCGTAAAGCCTTCCGCACGTGCCGCAATGTACGTTACGACCTGCATACTGTCTTCGAGCGGAACAGTCGGGTCGGTTGTGGTAAAGGATCGGCTCGTATCTGCCCAGCTGACAACCGGCTCAATACGGGTGATGGCATCGCCACTCACCCAGCGGTCCAGGACGCCAAGGCCGCTGATGACTCTTCCCAACACCCCTCCGTCTGCAGCGGCACCATGGTCTGCCGTGTGCCGCATTCTGGAGAATACCAGGTACGATCGGGCAGGGTCATACCCCCCGCATCCCAGGATCACGTCCCCTCGCTCGTAGCGAAACGGTGAACGGGCGGGAACGAAGGTCTCCCGGAACGGCCCGAATGCTGCGGTATACCGGTCCACCCATCCTATGTGCAGGCTTTCCGTGAGGCCCGGCGCTGTGAGGATAGTACGTGCGGGGCTGCTTCCTTCGATGACGATCTCCCCGCTGGTCGTGGTGATGACCAGGGAAAGCGTTTCCATGGCTTTCGCTTCCGCCGGCCGTACAACGGCAATTGCGCAGCGGGAGTCCCATTCGGGCAGCACGTCCCGCAGAAGGGCACCTTCCGGAACGGAAACCCGGTTTCCGTCGAGATGGATTTCCATTCCCGTACCCCTCACGCCGCGGGTTTGCTCATGATCCTGCGTTCTTCCTCGGTTAGCGTCGCAAGTACTTCGGCGGTCGGTCCGATTTTCACGATCTTTCCGCCCCGCATCAGCGCGGTGCGGTCGCACATGTCCTTCACGAACTCCATGTCGTGCGAAACGACGATGAAGGTTTCGTCCATTTCCTCGCGGGAATGCAGGATGGAATTTTTTACATCCATTTTCGTGATGGGGTCCATCGTGCCGGTCGGCTCATCGAGGATGACCAGGCGTGGCTCCCGGATCAGTACCTGTGCCAAAGCGACCCGGTGCCGCTCACCGTCGGAGAGCTGGGACGGGTACCGGTCCAGGATCTCCCTGCTCTTCTCATCAGAGAAACCGGCCATCACCAGGGTAATCGTCGCCTTGCGGACCGCGAGTTCCTTCGGGAATTCGAGACCGATCGAATCCGTGAGATTGTCCAGGACCGTACGGTGCGGATAGAGATCATATTCCTGGTGCAACAGGCCGATGTAACTCTTCGCCCTTCCCCGCTGTTCGATCCCTGGTTTGGTCATGTCGATCCATTCCTCGCCGACCCGCATGTTCATCTCCCCACTCGTCGGTTCGATGATCCCGGCCATGATGCGCGAGAGGGTCGTTTTGCCGGCACCGCTTTTTCCTATAATCCCGAATATTTCCTTCTCGGCCACTTCAAAGGTTACCCCGTTGACGGCCTTGACAACACCACGGTCCACGGAGAGGTATCGTTTGACCACGTCCCGCCCGAGTATGATCTTGTTTCCCAGCTCCGCTTCCTCGTAGTGTTCGGCATTCCGCACGCCCTGCATGAACTGGGTCATGATATCGGCCGGGGATCCGATTCGGACGAGATGCCCGTCCTCGAGAAGTATTGCCCGCGTCGCCACCGCTTCGATCACCTGTGGGAAGTGGGAGGTGACGATCATGCCCATGTGATTTGTTGCAGACGCCTCGATGAGCATTTCGTGGACGAGGCGGGCGGTCTCCGGATCCAGCGTTCCCGTCGGCTCGTCAGCAAAAAGAAGAAACGGCTCCTTTGCGAGCTGGCGGGCCAGGACAACCCGTTGTTTTTCCCCGCCGGAAAGGTCCCGTGCGATGTGCATCATCCGGTGGGACAGGCGTACCTGGTCCAGAAGATCCGCGGCGCGGTTGATGGACTGTTCTTCCGGGTAATTGATGTCGTCAAGGGCACGCAGGACATTTTCTATGACCCGGTCGTTACCGTACAGCGCAAAGGTGCGCTGGAACATGATTGCGGTCCGGCGCATGATCCGCCGCTTCATCCCTTCGTGGCGTTCGTTCCAGAAGTCAACGTCGATGGCGCGGAGCGTGCCCCCGCAGGCAGGGCATGGGGACCCGTTCTTACTTGGAACGTCGATATTATCGCATCGGTCGCAGGCCGAAATGTGATAGATGATTTTTCCGCTGGTCGGAGGCTGGTCCACGCCACGGATCAGGTGCATAAGCACGGTTTTACCGGCTCCGCTCCTTCCTATAATGCCCAGAATCTCTCCTTCCCCTATTTCAAAACTCACGTCCCTGAGAGCCTTGGTGCCGGTAAAATCCATGGAGAGGTTTTCAACCGTGATCAACGGGATCATGCATGTCCTCGCTTCCTAAATGTCTCACTTGTCACATATTATTAACTATTTCAAACAGGATTCTGGAATTCCTGCTCGCCTATCTTTCCCACAATCCCGCACACCTCTGTAACGGTGCGGATAGTATAGTCCGCTGCTTCGAACAGTTCGGGGGGTTTCTCCCCTCCCTGCTGCAGCGAGAGGATCGCAACGTCTGCCTCCCGCAGGGCAGGAATATCATTTACCCCGTCGCCGACCATGACGACCGTCGTATAATCTCTTTTCAGGTCCCGGACGATCTGGGCCTTGATCGAAGGAGTGGCAATCCCGTAGACGTGATTGGCAGGGATACCGAGATAATCAGCAATTTTTTCAAGCTTGACCCCGCGATCCCCTGAGGCAATATACGTCGCGATGCCCCGGCGGTGCAGTTCGGTGATGGTGTCCTTCGCCCCGTCAAATGGCCTCCCGCCGGTGGTAACTGCAAATTCCACCCCGCCCAGACGGAAATTCAGGATCGCCCCGCTGTTCATGACGACGGTCGATTCCTGTCTGCAGTGTGCCCAGACCTCACGGGTACATTCCTGCAGATCCCGCATCCGGGCATACGTATCAGCGTACAGGAGATCGCCCACTTCCCCGGCAGTAATCACTCTTCCGGCACACGCGATACCGAATCCGATGTTATTTTCCGTCAGGTACCGGGAAAGAAGCATGTCCGGATCTGCCGCAATGATGTCCCGGGAATGCGTGTGCAGGACGACGAGCACCCGTTCCCGGGAGGATGATGTCAACATCGTAGTCTCGATATTGTGGAGAAGGATCTCGTGCACGATATCCTTCACGATACGATAGGTACGCAGAAGGGTCCCGGCACTGTCAAAAACCACAGCAATCGTCATGGCGCCAGCCAATAGCTCTATGTAGTGCATCAGCACTTGATA
>JAJRCL010000128.1 GCA_028679035.1 Methanomicrobiales archaeon
GGATGCCATTGCACCCCGAAAAGAGACTCTTTTCGGGACCGCATCGCTTCGACTCCGCATATGGTCGAACGTGCAAGGACGTCGAATCCTTCCGGTATTTTGGAGACTTCGTCAGCGTGCGATGCCCAGACATGAATATTCCGCGGGTAGCCGGCAAGGATTACATCTTCGTCGAGGATCTCCACACTCACGTCCCCATAGCCTCCGCTTGCCCCCGTTGTCACCATCCCACCGCGGGCGGTAGCAATGATGTGCAGTCCAAGACAGATCCCGAGCACCGGAAGCCCGAGGTCCAGATATTCAGGACACCGCCCGGCCCGTTCCATCGTCGGGCCGCCTCCGAGGATAATGCCGCGGGAGGCTTCACGCACTTTCTCCGGCAGTGTTGTATTGGGGATCATTTCCACACCGATCCCCATATCCCGGAGAGCGCGGTGGATAAGGTGGTTGAACTGACCGAAATTGTTCACCACATAGATAGGGAGCATCATGTAGAATTCGCCGTTTGACGGTATAGTCCTTTTTCACGCGTAGGAACCGGCGATCTGCAGGATTTTCTGCCGTATTTCTGCATCTGAATGGCCGTTGATGTACGCATAGAGCATCGCGCCCCCGGCCCCTATCCCTTCTTTGACTTCGCCGATGCAGTACCGCGCAAGCCCCACGTGGCCCAGCTCGCCGAAACCAGGGTCGATGTAATATGCCCGGCACCCGATCTGCTGTGCGATCTCCGTGAAGTTTGCCGAGGAGTCGTCACGCACATACACCGTTGTCACCACGTCCGGAAGGGGCATGCCCGCCGCCTTCAGGAGTGCCACCACCGCCAGCATCTGTGTCCCCCCGGCAAGAAGGAGGTGGCCACGGTATGCAGATGCAATACCGGCAGCGACCGGCATCATCGGGTCACCGCCATAGCGGATGACGGCCATCGGATCGATCGCACAGGCGGGGGGCAGCTTCTCGATCACCGCGTGGCAGACCTCCTCCTTGAGTGCAAGGGGGTTGGCAACAAAGCTGCTGCTCACCCGCGCCGGGTACCCGAGACCGCGCAGGACACATAACGCGGTCGTCGTCCCGCCTGGCACGCATTCGCCAAGGATGAGGGTGTCGCTGCAGCGTGAGAGATGCTTCCCGATCACCTCTCCTTTTTTCCAGAGGGATTCCGGTGCCCCGACCGCGTCGCCGAGCCGTGGATCTCCTCCCGGTTCCCCGTAAACATCATAACAGGGGACCAGGGGACGGTGCACGAGCCCGGCATTGATGAACACCGGCACCTCTCCGCAGAGGTCCATCATTGCCCGCGTGATGACCGCGGGAGTGGGGCAGCCGGTCGGCGTATTAGGCCGGCTCTTGCGTGAGGTAATCCTTCCGTAGGCAATCAGTTCGGAATCGAGAATAGGTGTCAGTACCGTTTTTTCCGGAGTAGGGCCTGCCCCCGAGATCCCGGGAACCGTGGAAAGCATGGTATTTCCCAGGACAATCCCGAAAAGCGGACATTTTCCGGTAAAATCCGGGACAGGCGTTATAAACGGCATAGCGATCTGTATAAGTGGAATTCCGTAAAAACACTATCCAATGTTCGGGGTGGAAGAAGAGCTGGCGAAGTGTGGCGCAGACATGGAGACCATCGTGGACACCGCCATGGCGCTGTACGTTTCTCATGGTATGGACGAAGCTGCGGCCCGGGACAACCTGCGGGCAAAATTCATGAGAGCCTTCCGGGATCCCAATATTTCTTCCCTTCTTCTCGGTGCGCTGCTTCTCGAAAAGCACCTCTGCAGGGATAACGGTGCGATCCGGGGCGATCCGGTCTATCTGCTCTCGGATGAGATCATCGGCATGGCCATTGCCGAGTATATCGGTGGAACCTGCGCCCGTTTCGAGTTTGCACGGTACGACCAGAAAAAACCCGGCGTGTTATCCAGACTCGGGCCATTTCTCGACGATGCGGTCGCCGGGCTGATCGCGGGCTGCACATCGAGGCTGTACACGGAATGCTGCTGAGATCCTTTGCTGCACTGCTGCAGTTCTGTACGATCATCCCCACCGGGAAAATCCAGGACTTCGGGGATTTCGCCCGCCGCTCCTGGCTGTTACCTCTCGCCGGTTATATCACCGGAGGCATCGCTGCACTGCTGGTCTTCTTCATACCATCCCCCCCGCTTGCGGCTGCCGTTGCCCTTGCGACGGTCCTTCTCCTGTCCGGGCTGAACCATTTCGACGGGCTTCTCGATCTCGGCGATGCCCTGATGATCCGCGGATCGCGGGAAAAACGGATCAGCGTTCTGACCGACCCTCACGTCGGAGCGGGCGGAGTGGGATTTGGTCTCTGCATTACCCTGGTTACATTCGGAGCGCTGCAGAGTGCTGCAGTGATCGGATATGCAATCCTCGCCGGAGAAGTCTTTGCCAAACTATCCCTTTCCGTGATGACCGCATTCGGAAAACCCTTCCGTGACGGGATCCATTCCCTCCTCCATGCGTCATCCCGGCCGTACTTCCCCCTGATCGCAGGACTCCTCACCCTTCCACTTCTTCTCATTCTGTATCCCCTTTCCTGGATTGTTGGAATAGTGCTCACCCTCATCACCGCCGCCTTCATGATGTGGAGGGCAGATCGCATCTTCGGTGGCGTGAACGGAGACGTCGCCGGTGCTACCCATGAGATCGTCCGTGCGGTGGTCATCACCGGCTTCGTTTTCCTCCCGCTCCTCCATTGAAATCCCGTACGCAAGTTTAACCTGAGGGATTCCCTGTTTTCACCATGAAAAGGATTGAGGAAATGATTCTCTTCTCTCCATCAGGATCCATGCGCAAGAGATATACCCCGGCATGCAGCAATCAATCGGCATGAATATCGGAGTAACCGTAGTCAAAGGCCGCCGCAGTATCCGGAAGTTCCGGGATACGCCCATCCCGAAGGATGTGATTGAGGATGCACTGGAATGTGCCCGCCAGGCACCAACGGCACGGAATGCCCAGCCATGGCTGATCGGTGTCGTGAAAGATCGTGCCCTTCTCGCACAGATCGCTGATCTAACGGATAATGGCAAATTTATCGCCCAGGCACAGGCCTGCTTTGCGGTATTCTGCCAAAAAGAGCAGAAATATTATCTTGAAGACGGCTGCGCCGCGACCATGCAGATTATCCTCGGGCTCTGGGCGCACGGGGTCGGATCGTGCTGGGTTGCCGGTGACAAAAAACCGTACGCCCCGACCATTCAGTCGATCCTCGGTGTCCCGCAGACCTATACACTCGTTGCCCTGGTGCCGGCCGGATATCCTGCAGACCTTATACCGGTCGAGAAGAAAAAAGTGCGGGACATTACTTTCACGGACCGTTTCTCCTCTTCATAAGAAAGCCTGCTTCGCCCGGCAGAACGGACAGATGGAGGTCTCAACCTCATCCTCTTTGTCCCGGATCGGGCAGAGGTACTCCCCAAACTGCATCTTCACCTCAAATCCCCCCGGAAACGGCGTCCCGACCGGATGGCCCGGAAGATCCATGACGAAGATGTTGAATGCGGCAAGCAGGAAGTACAGGAGCTCCCGTCGCTGGTCATTTACATTGTCACAGGAGCTGCATGCCCGTTCCACCATGATGCAGAAATCCCCGAATTGTTCGTTTAGAGTACCGTCGACCCGTGCAAGAGCCCCGTTGCGGTGCATCAGGAGAAGATGGTGGTGGGTTCCGAAGATCTGTTCCTTCATTTTGGGATAGAGTTTCTTGCGGTAGCGGGGCGGGAGATGGCGCAGCTCCCGTTCGATCGCCCCGCGAAACGTCTGCAGGTCAACCAGAGAGAACTGCGACACTTCCCGAAGAATTATGGCAACGAGGTCTTTTTTCCCGGTGACTCCCCGCATCTCCTCCCAGATAGCACAGATTCCGGTTCCCGGCTTCATGCGGTATCTTTCCGGCAGATGAATGCAGAACTCCCGCGGTGCGGGATGCACGCAACACTGAATTTCTGGTCCAGGGCGCGGATGAATTCAAGATGGGATCGTGGTGCAAGATGCGGGAACTGCCGGGATACCTGTCTGACGAGAGCTGCCGCGAGCAGGGACTGTTCCACTGATTCCCGGGAAAAAGGCTGGATCGTAACCAGCGTTCCGCCCGGCACGAGAACACGGGCGCATTCCCCGATGGTTGCGGTAATGTCGCCGGCAGAGAGCCCGGGTCCGAGAACCAGGTCAAATGTTTCATCATCGAATGGTATTTCGGTCGCGTCCCCGCACACCGGCGTATATCCATCCAGACAGGGCCCTTCCGTCGGTTCAAGGACATACCGCTCCCGGGCCCTTTTTCCGATTTTTTTTCCCAGTGCAGCGAAGATCTCCCGCTCTTTTGCAGAGATGGGGGACAGTACCAGGAGTACCCGCCGTACTGGTCCCAGGTTCTCCTCATCCGTGAAATGCATGAGGATCTGTTCCGCGATTTCTCCCAGGCATTCACCGAGTAAAAGGGTGGCACCCGCACGAGTGATCGCAGAAAGGAGGTCTTCTCCTTCCGTTGTCAGAGAATAGATCTTGCGCTCGGGACCCTTTCCGCTCAGGGTACTGCTGTGCCGGACAAGACCCCGTCGTTCCAGGGATTTTATGACGCGGTAGAGGTCATCGGAACGCTGCACATCATGCCGGGCGGCAAGAATCTGCTCCAGGCGATAGACGTGGCTGGGGGTTTCGTACAGAATCCCGAGAATCTCCACTTCCCGCGCATTCATACCAGTACTGTGGGAACTGGAGTGTAATAAGTCTCCTCGGTCAGGGCGTATGCAGCGTTCCGATGACCCGCAGTTTCCC
>JAJRCL010000129.1 GCA_028679035.1 Methanomicrobiales archaeon
CAGGGACCAGCTCAATGACCTCCTGAACGGTATCCGGAAGAGAATCTTCCTGCAGGGCTTTGCCGAAAAGACGCACGGGTTTGTCGGTGCGGATATCAACCTGGCCGTCAAGGAATCTGCGATGCATGCCCTTCGTTCCATCCTGAAAAAGGTGAATCCGAAGGACCTGAAGGCCGGAAAGATCGACAAGAAACTGGTCGCCGGCCTCAAGGTTACACAACACGACTTCGAAGAGGCGCTGAAAACCGTTGAGCCGAGCGCGATGCGGGAGGTCCTTGTCGAAGTACCGGACGTAGGCTGGAAGGATGTTGGCGGTCTTGAAGAGGTAAAGCAGGAGCTGCGCGAAGCCGTGGAGTGGCCCCTGAAATACCCGGAGCTGTTCGGGAAACTGGGAACGGCACCGCCGAAAGGGATCCTTCTCTTCGGTCCGCCGGGAACCGGTAAAACCCTTATCGCAAAAGCGGTTGCTCACGAGACCGAATGCAATTTCATTTCGGTGAAGGGGCCTGAGCTCCTCTCCAAATGGGTCGGTGAGTCAGAGAAAGGGGTCAGGGAGATTTTCCGCAAGGCGCGGCAGGCATCGCCGTCGATCATCTTCTTTGACGAGATCGATGCGTTAGTCCCGAAACGGGGAACCTATGCGGGGTCGGCGCACGTTACCGAAAGTGTCGTCTCCCAAATCCTCACCGAGCTCGACGGCCTGGAGGAGCTGAAGAATGTGATCGTCCTCGGAGCCACGAACCGTCCTGAGCTGCTCGATGACGCCCTGATGCGCCCGGGCCGGCTGGACCGGGTCATCTATGTGCCCCCGCCCGACGCAGAGAGCAGGAGGAAGATTTTCGCGGTGTACCTCGAGAATGCGCCGGGGATCCTCGCCGAGGACATCAACGTGGACGATCTGGTGGAGAAGACCGATGGATATGTCGGTGCCGACATCGCGGCGCTCGTACGCGAGGCGAAACTCGGTGCGATGCGGGAGTTCATTGCCCTGATGGGAGACAAGCCGGAGAAGGAACGGCTCGAAGCGATCCAGAACGTCCGCGTCACCCGGCGACACTTCGATGAGGCGATCCAGCGGGTCAAGGGGTCCCTGGACCCCGAGGCTGCCGAAGAGGCAGAACGGAAGTCCTGGGAGATGGTCTATCCACCGGAACAGCGGACAATCCTGCGCGATGCCGCGGCAGTATTACAGCGTGCAGATATGGTGATCCAGTCACCGGAAATGCAGAAAGACCTTGATGGGGTGCGGTCCCGTCTGCGAAAACTCACGTTCGGCAGAAAGAAGGATTTTGCCGCTATCCGCACCCTGGCGAAAGAACTGGCAGAGATGCTGGTAAAAGAAGAGGAGAAGATGCGCAGGGTTCAGCGCACCGCAGCACGCTGATCCCGACTCCAACGCGGAGGTAAGGAGACCGGAATAATCATTTCCGGTCGAACACCCCTCCACACCACCTTAGTGCACCTTCTCCCGCAACGGGAAACCAACTTTTTATCACCATGGACAATTCCATGAATACTTATTCAGGTGATCACATGCCAAAGACGACCGTCTCTGTAATTAAAGCCGATGTCGGGAGCTTCCCCGGCCACTCCCGCATTCACCCCCAGCTGCTTGAAAAGGCTGCAATGATGCTCCGGGAAGAAGAAGGCAAGCTGATCCAGGACTCCTTCGTGACGCATTGCGGGGATGACCTTGAACTCATCATGACCCACAGCCGGGGAGAGGACGATCCCGAGATCCATGCCCTTGCATGGCGTGTCTTTATCGAGTGTGCCGCGATCGCCAAGGAGATGAAACTCTACGGGGCCGGCCAGGATATCCTGTCCACTGCATTTTCCGGAAATGTCAAGGGGATGGGCCCGGGGGTCGCCGAAATGGAATTCACCGAGCGGGGCTCGGATCCCGTACTCGTCTTCATGGCAGACAAGACCGAACCGGGAGCGTGGAACTATTTCCTGTACAAGATCTTTGCTGATCCGTTCAATACCCCCGGTCTCGTCATCGACCCGAGCATGCATGAAGGATTCATCTTCGAAGTGCATGATGTCATCGAAAAGCGCAAGATTACCTTCCGGACGCCGGAAGAGGTGTACAGCCTTCTCGCCTATATCGGCGCACCGTCCCGGTACGTTGTAAAGGGAGTTCACCGGAAGGACGGTGTGGTCGCGGCTTCCACGAGCACCCAGCGTCTGAACCTGATCGCCGGTAAATACGTCGGGAAGGACGACCCGGTCATGATCGTCCGTGCCCAGAGCGGACTTCCTGCGGTCGGAGAGGTTGTCGAGGCCTTCGCCACACCCATCATTGTCGCCGGCTGGATGCGGGGATCCCACCACGGGCCTTTCATGCCGGTCGGGCTCTGCGATGCAAACTGTACACGGTTCGATGGTCCGCCGCGGGTGATCTGCATGGGATTCCAGGTGAGCGATGGAAAGCTAATCGGTCCGGTGGACATGTTCGACGATCCCGGGTTCGACCGGGTGCGGCAACGGTGCAATGAACTCGCCGATGTTCTGCGGGCGCATGGCCCCTTCGAACCGCACCGTCTCTCCCTTGAGG
>JAJRCL010000130.1 GCA_028679035.1 Methanomicrobiales archaeon
AGACCCTGGAACAGATCCGTAAAAATGGCGGAACCGTGATCCTGCACCGCCACCCGATAGCCGGTTTCGGGACATTCGCCTTATTCCGGGACCCGGAAGGAAATGTCCCGGGCCTGCACGAAATGGAGACTTCCTGAGTCAGGAATCAGAAAAAAGACGTTATTTTCGTTCACCTGTTTTTTCCCGTTGCAGTCTTTCTCTCTCTTTTTCCCGGCAGGTTTCATAGTATTCTCCGGTGAACTGTTGTTCCTGCAGGTCCCCCAGCTGTTCTTCCAGCTCCCGCGTTACTTCCTTGCATTCCGGGCCACGGACTCCCCGTACACGGATTCGGGTCTCCCCATTCTCACCGATGATGATTTCAAGTTCCTGGAGGTCCATGCAATTCACCGCAATCCTATGACGGGATGCAGGCGGTGGATTAGCCGTCCGGTTTGCAGGTCTTTTGACGTAAGGAGGAGGCGCTTGTTTCCGTCGATCCCGAATAGCAGTTCGAATCGGGGCTCCCCCGGTGTGGCGGGAGGATCCGCAGTGAGAAAGGTCGGACTTTCCTCGTTCATCCAGAACCGGGATCTCCTTTCCTCGTCTTCCAGCCCGATCTCCACAAACCGGACTCCCCCGTTTCCGTCTGTTACCAGCTCAATCGTACCATCGTAAGAACTTCTACTTCCCCCGACTTCATAGATAGGAATTCCCATCCGTCGCTGTCCCTCGTGTGTTGCCCGGATCGTTATCCTCGCAACCTCTGGTTCCGGGTAATTCGTACCCTTCCGGACGATGACCCGGTAATCGTACCGGTGGTTGCGGGTGTTCCAGTGCCGCACAGCGTAGTCGTGCTGAATATGGTCAAAAACCTCGGTCCCGGCAGCAAATTGCGCTGCACCCCGAGCCACGGCATCAAAAGGACGGTTGAAATATACGCGTTCCTGTCCGAAACGCTGCCGGAGCAGTTTCTGCACGGATGGAATTGCACTCGATCCCCCGACCATGAGCACTCCCCGGATCTCCTCCTCAGGGTATCCCCGTACAATGGCGTTTGAGATAGCCCTCTGGATCGCCGCATGCAGTTTCGTATAGAGCCCGTGCGCCTCCAGTAGTTCTTCAAATTCCTGCAGGGTCACCAGTACCTCGGCCGGGTGTGCGGAGGAATTTGTCGGGATCTGCAGTGTTGCCCGGTCTGCATACGAGAGCACTTCCTTTGCCTGCTCGCACGCCTGGAGAATCCGGGAACTAATCGCGGCAACACCGGGATCATCGTCCCGCAGGGAACAGCGGCGGAGGACCTCCCGGTACAGCCACTGGTCCAGCATAAAACCGCCGAAGTCTTCTCCCGCCTTCCCGAGCACGCGACACCGCGGGAACCCTCCTTCGGATCCCTCCTCCATACGGACCATCGCGATATCCAGGGTTCCCCCTCCGAAATCAAATACGAGATAGGTATGGCCGGGCTGGATCGAGATACCGTACCCCAGTGCTGCCGCGGAGGCTTCGTCAATGATGCGATAGTTGGGTAACCCTGCCCTGCGTGCGATGTCCCCCAACCAGGTCTCGTAGTGCTCGAATGCTTCGACCGGAACGGTGAGTGCGACATCGGCGGAAACACCCCCCAGTTCTGCAGCGACGGAGCGGATGATTGCAGAGAGAAAATCCTCTCCTGCCTGCAGGTATGATATCTTTCGTCCGTTCACCGGCAGGAGCACCGGGTTACGGTTGCCAACGTAATGTTTCATCCAGCGGAACGTGCCTGCCTGCATAAGGACTCCCTGCTCGGTGACCTGCCGCCCTATCCATCGCTCTCCTCCCGGCGAATAGTGAATGAGGGAAGGGACAACCGGTACACCATTCCCGTCTCCGCTGCAGACTGTCCGGGACCATCCCTCGATCGGATAGGGCACGGCCTCGCCGCGGGAGGAGTCCCACACCGCGATGCACGTGGATGATGTTCCAAAATCGAGTGCAAAGGCTGGCATAGCTATCCGCCACTGCCCGACGGTGGAAAAACCGGGAGAGCATTCTGTTCAAGGTCCCTGCAATCTTTCTGCCAAAAGAGCGTGTATATCGTGTGCGCCTTCATCCTTCGTACCGTTTCATACAATCTCGATATCATAGTCCTCTAACGTGATAACCGGATCCCCTGCTTCGATCTCATACCGGAACCTGCCCTGTAAGAGGGATCGAATATACCCCCACTTCTTCCGGGCAGGACTACCCGCCGGCAGACCGGCAATTATTTTTTCGACGCGGGACAGGTCGTCCGGGGTGGTGGCTGCGAGAGGTTTTGTCCAGGGGAGTTCCCACAGGCGGAGAGTACCGCCGGAACTTCCGGCGATGAGGATCGTACCCTGCGGATCTGCCGTCAGTGCAGTGACTGCTCCCGTCAGCACGCTAACGGTACTCATAATCCTGCCGTCGGACAGGGAGAGAATACGGGTCGAACCGTCGTACAGTCCCGCGGCAAGAACAAGGGGTTCGATAAAAATGAGGGACCGCACCTTTTCCGGTAACGTAAACGACTGCACCGGCTCCCCATCGGGCAACTGCCAGATCTTGACGGTCCGGTCCGCGGATCCGCTCGCAAGAGTATCACACCCCGGATGCACCGCAAGGGATGTGATGACTCCGGTGTGACTTTCGAGGACCTGGTGTAACTCTCCGGTGGGAAGGTTCCACAGACGGATAGACCGGTCCTGTGAACCGCTGATCAGGATCCTGCCACCGGCACCACACGCGAGCGCAGTTACGGGACTCTCATGCCCCCGCCATGTCGCGGCCAGAGTACCATCTGCCGAACGCCAGAGGCAGAGCTCGCCCCCCCAGCCCCCACTTGCGAACACATCTCCGGCAGGGGATGCAGTCAGTGCGGTGACAGAATGATCCTGCGCTGTGATCTGTTGCAGGATCTTCCCGGTGGCACTATTCCAGAGAATGATTGTCCGGTCCCGGGAACCACTTATGAGCGTCCCGGAACCCGGAAGCAGGGAGAGAGCGGTGACAGCATCACGGTGCCCTTCCAGGACCCGTACCAGCTGACCCTCCGGTACCTTCCAGAGGCGGATCGTCCTGTCCGACGATGCGCTCGCGAGCAGTCCGCCATCCGGAATCATACCAACGGCCTGAATGCTTCCGTCCGGGAGGGTAAGTGCCCGTATCAGGCCGCCATCAGAGAGGATCCAGAGACGGATGGTACCTTCCCAACCGGCAGTTGCGAGGATGCCGCTACGGGATGAAACCGCAAAGACCCGTATTCCTGCAGGATGCCCCTTCAGCGTACGCAGGAGTGTTCCCTCCGGCAGGGTCCATATTTTCGCCGTGGTGTCTGCGGAACCCGTTACACACAGGGCTCCCTGCTGCGTGCACACGAGACCGGTGATCGTACCATGGTGCGCCCGCAGGTCCCGGCGCAAAGTGTTCTGCCGGGTATCCCAGATTTTTACCGTACTGTCTGCCGACCCGGACACCAGTGAACTATCCGGCCCGAAATCCACGCAGGTGACCGCGTCCGTATGACCGCGGAAAGTCTTCACCTGTTTTCTTTCGGCAACACTCCAGACCCGTACTGTCTGGTCAGAAGACCCGCTCGCGAGGAACCTGCCATCTGCGGACACCGAAAGAGAGCGTACGCCTCCTGTATGCCCTTTCATTTCTGCTATAACCGTTCCTGCCCCATGATCCCAGATCCGCACTCTCCCGTCAGCATTACCGCTGGCAAAGAATGTGCCTCCCGGGATCGCGATGCAGCAGGTCATAGGGGTACCGCCAGGTGGTTGTACGTGTCGGACAGTAATTCCCTCTCCCACTCGTTCCAGTGTGTGCACTCCCCC
>JAJRCL010000131.1 GCA_028679035.1 Methanomicrobiales archaeon
AACCATGGCAGACGGAAGTTTTGACCCGGCGCTCATCATTAATAACCTCTGGCTGGTGATCCTTATCCTGATTCTCGTCATTCCGATGATGCAGCGCAGGATAATTATCACTGCACGCCGGAAACTGCTGCAGAATCTTGTGAAAACGCGGAAAAGTCAGGTTATCACCCTGATACACCGGCAGGAGACTATCAGTCTCCTCGGAATCCCGCTCGCACGTTATATCGATATTGAGGACAGCGAAGAGGTCCTCCGGGCTATCCGTCTGACTCCTCCGGCAATTCCAATCGATCTTATCCTTCACACGCCAGGTGGACTCGCACTTGCTGCAACACAGATTGCCCTGGCCCTTCAGGCGCATCCGGGCAAAAAGACGGTCATCATCCCGCATTACGCGATGAGCGGTGGAACCCTGATCGCTCTTGCAGCCGATGAGATCGTTATGGATCATCATGCGGTTCTTGGTCCGGTCGATCCACAGCTAATGGACCGGAATACCTTGTACCCCGCAGTCTCGCTCCTGAAAATCATGGAATTGAAAAATATCAACCGGATCGATGACCGCACTCTCGTGCTGGTGGATCAGGCAAAGAAAGCAATGAACCAGATGGAAACGCTCATCCGAAGACTGATCGCTCCTTCCTTTCCAACGGATGAGACGGAACGCATCGTCAAAGAACTCCTTTCAGGAAACTACCCGCACGACCACCCGTTCATGGCTGCAGATGTAAAGGATTTCCTCGGGGAACGGGTGAATACGCGGGTCCCTCTTGAAGTATTCGACCTCATGCGGCTCTACCAGTCTGAAACCGGCAGGCGTCGCCCGGGAGTTGAGTACGCCCCCGGCGCTCCGGGCACCTGACAGAGGAAGATGGCCGATGCAATTCGTGGGAACGTTTGAGAAATTTTATTGTATTGGGTTGGGGAAGCAGCTAAAAAATCGAACTACAGGAATACAGCGACCGCGATGACCGTGGTCCATAAGCCGTTTTTATCTCCCTCGGCCGACTGGCAAATGTGCGTACTCTTGAAAATCTTTCCGCTTGCCTTGTAGATTTGTTCACGTTCCTGCCATGCCGAATTGGGATCAAACTCAATGCCGAGCGTTGTCGCAAGCATTGTTGCTGCCAGATCTTCTGCATACTCACCGGATTTTTCCTTGGTTTCACCAAAAGCATGGTGTTCTGAGAGATACCCATACTCCTTGCAGTCGCGGGGCAGTGCGAGGCCGACCGCGGAGGACACCAGCCGGTTGGGTTCGTTGGTTTCGTTCCGGGCCATGACGACATAGGTGATACGTCCCGCCTGCAGCTGCTTCAACCCGTCTTCCACGGTTATTAATTTGCAGTTTGGCGGGAATATGCTCGATACATACACCAGATTCAGTTTCTCTATCCCCGCCTTCCGCAACGCCAGTTCAAACGAGGCCAATCGGTCTTTTGAGACCCCAACGCCCTTGGTGAAGAAGCACTTTGTTGGTACAAACATTATTTTCATCTCATTTTTAGTCGTTTTAAATCTTTGGTTTGCCGATAGAATCGGAGAGCTGCGAGGAAAGATCTATTATCATGCTATATTCAATTTAAATCACTAAAAAACGATAAATTACTAATATTTTTAAGGAATAACCTTAATTTTCAATTTTCTCGTGGCGTGAAAATGCGCATGAATACGGAAAGTAAACATTCAGGCATCGGTCGAACGGTTCGGTTTTAACGCCCATGTCTTCTCCCGGAACTCTTCGGTAAGAAGATCGACCGGCGGGAGATCGTTGCCGTTGATCCGCAACGTTGCACCCGGGATGATTCCCTGGAGATATTCCGAAAGAACTGATTCGATTGCTGCGATATCAACCCAGTCCAGCTGCAGCCAGTTGCGTGTTTTACCCGGCGGGTATTCCTGCTTCATCTGATCAATGACCCAGTAAAAGCCTTCGAGCGTCTTGAGTTTGATCGATTCCTTATCAACAGTGAACGGTGGCAGGTGGAACCATGCGGGCTTTTTCATGCCGTCATGAAAGATTTTTATGCGGTATTTATCGAGATGAGTTTTACAAAGAATGACATCGAAAGTCCTGTGTGCTATGTCCAGTTTCATGAATCGTCACCGCTTGAAATGTAATATTGGATAAAATTGACTTAATAATATCCCTTCGGGAAAAAATTCTGATATATCTGTTCAATTTGTAATCAAATGAATTTTTCCATAGTAAAATTAAAAATTAACCAAAATTATGAAAAAAATTCAAATCAGCAAACATTTATATGATTGTTTTTGAATTGGTCAGATAATTGTGTTTTAAATATCGTTCACCGGCAGCAGTGTTCCATGAGATCGTCTCTGTGCACATGGTACACCTCCACCATATGGTGCGGGTGATAGCGCATTTTTGCCTGCCGGAGTCCTTCTACTCCCATATCTGCTTCCCTGTTGATGAACGCATAGCTGTTTTGCAGAATTTTTGCGGTCTCATTGTTGATCGCCTTATAGATACCCTCGCAATCCGGCAGCCCTTTCTCAAAATGGACAACCGTTGTTGTCGGATTCAACTCCTGAAATATTTCCATGGCGGCGACAACCCCATCCACACGAATGATCAGACCGGATAAACCCAGCGCAAGGAAATGGTCTGTCCCGAAAAATATCGCCTCCTTTTCATTCGCAAGAACTGGCACCGAGTCGCATTCTTTCCATTCACACCATTTTTCAAGGAATTCCTTTATTTCCGGGAGAATTTGTGCGGTTATGCCTTCGACAGTATAATTGCAGGATTTGCGAAACCGGTGCAGCTGCCTGCGAATACTGAGATACTGTTTCCCAGGCAAGGCCGCGAGATCAGTGCTACGGTAGACGTAGTCGTAGAATTCCCACATAGGAATAAGCGGAAGATCGGGGAATTGTGCAAGTACCCGCTCCCGGGCGACCTTGCCCAGGATTGCCAGAGGTTCTTCGTTACCATCGTCGATTGCACAGGCGATCGCCGCACGCAGGATCTCCGGATTTTCCGGTCCAATCGGGGGACGAAACGTACTTTTTCCATCGATAGTGCTTTTCAGGATGATACATCCCCCGGAATATGCGTACTCATAATGGGCATAGTGATTCCAGCAGACCATATTGGTGAAATTATTATCACTGTGATCCGGCGGGTTCGATCGGTAGACCGTTTGAAACAGTTCCTTTTCACCAAGGGTAACGGGGAAAAAATCCAGTATGTCGGCCATGTCAGCCCTTCCGGTGGTAGATCATGGGTGTATACCCTCCCATACGGGAAAAACCCAGTTCCTCGTAAAAATCCTCTGCACCGTGTTCAGCGATGAGCCCTATCCAGTCTATTTTCACCGTGGCGCAGATTGAAAGGAGGTGCAGGAGAATTTTTTTCCCGATTCCTTTCCTCCGGTATTCTGAATGGACAATAAGGTCCTGGATATATGCATCCGACACCCCGTCTGAGAGGATCCTTCCCATACCGACCGCTGTACCGGTTCTGGTGTCCACAGCAATAACGAAACTAAAAGATCCTTCCAGAATGCGGGGGATGTCGGTGACCAGGTAGCCTGAATGCCACCACCCCGCATTCTGATAGAGGGCAATTATTTCTTCCGTGTTCCAGGCCCGCACAGAAAGAATGCGGATATCATCTGGCTGCGTATCATCTGCCGTGAGCTCACCTTGTTTCAGCAGGTTATCCGTCAAACCGCTTTAAAAAACTCATCCTACCGAATTGCATGGCAAGCGAACAAAACAATTTTCCAGAATCAGGAGATGTGGGATGAGGGATCCGGCACCCGATCTTTGTCAGGTAACGACGTCGGCCCCGAATTTCTCCCGCAGCAGCTGGATAAGAGTGTCGGACTGGCGGGAGATGGTGATCATCTTCATCACCGACTTCTTGAGCTGTTCGTTGAGAGAGTCGACATGTTTCTTCGTTATGAATTTGCGTTTTTCGGCAATTTTGATCCGTTCTTCCGCTATCTGGCAATTGTAGAAAAACCGGTCGACAATATTTGTTGCATCGTGCACGGTGAAGCTGTAACCCGGACCCATCTTTGCGAGCACTTTTTCCAGGTCCACGAGATGGCTTTCGATCTCATTTAATACCGCAATGATCGAGGAAATACTTTCTTCTTTTTCCTGTTCCTCTAGTGCACATTCGATACCGGCAATCCCCTCAAGACGCTGGAGGTACCCGCTCATGGTCTGTACCATATCCTGCACAACTTTTCTGTCGTTCCCCTGCAGGACCTTTGCCCGGTCTTCCAACCGCGCAATCTCCTTTTTCAGACGTTGGCAGAACTCCTTGTCATCGTACTTCATACCCATTATCATACGTTTCCCCCTCACAGGTGTTGTCTGCAGATGAACTCATCCGGATCCCTCCCTTCCGGCATGTCCGCACCTGCGCACCCGCAACATTGCATAGCTCCTTAATATATTTATTGCTTACGACTTATCCCAATAAATCATTTATTGACTCTGGATGTCCATTAGGAGATGCAGACAGGCATGAAAAATCAATAAACCATAGAATAAATGAAATTTTTGATTTTGTTATTCAAATTATCAATATATTAAGAAAAAACACATAAAAATTGAGAATGAGAAATTCAAATTACTTATATAGGGTACTTCATGCAGTAGGTTCTTTTGCCTTCATAAAACATTGCTCCGCTTCGTCGATCCGGCCCAGTGTCTCGAGCATAACCGCAAGGGAATGCCACGCCGGGCGGTGGGAGGGATCAGCCTCGATTGCACGATGGAACCTGCGGATCGCATCATGATGCCTTCCGGTCAGACCAAGGATATCCCCCTTCTTTGTCCACGCATCCGGATCCCCGGGATCGATATCCAGTGCCCGGTCATAACAGCGCATCGCTTCTTTGTAGCGCCCGAGACCCTTCAGCGTGTCCCCCCGCGTCAGCCAGGTATCGACATCCGGGGTTTTTCCAAATAATTTCCTAAGTACCTCCATCGATCTCCCTTAATTCTCAATTTCCTTGCTATCATATCAATATTTCCGTTAATGGACGGGAAATACAGCCTCTCATGCAAGGAGGAAGTGTTTCAGAACGCCATATGTGAGATTACCGGCAATGCTGCTGAAAGAGCGGAAAAAAGAATTATTTGACAATAACAAAATCGTTTCCGGCCCGCCGTTCCGGTTTGAGCGTCCCATCGGACTGCATTATCAAATCGTACTGCTCCGGCTTGGGGGCAATTGTTTGTGCCATCGGAGGGGCGGCGGTAAACTGCGGCTGAAAGACTGCCGCATCTGATGACGGTACCGCTATGGCTGCCGGGTGTTCATCCAACGTCGCCGTATATTTTGAAGTGGTGCTCTTGAGATCTGACATTTCCTCATTCAGGCCTTTAAAAACCGCTTCGATATGCATCAGACGTGTCTCAAGATTGCGTATACGACCTTCATTTCCGGGCTGATTCTGCTCAACCATCATCATATCATTTCCATTTTCTCGTTTGGCGTCATTGTATAAATCTTTCCTGCTCATGGGCGTGTATTGAACGAGAATCGGAGATCGCCGCCGCCTGCGCGAGTGCAGGTGTCCGGTATAGGCTTATGAAAATACGTATCCTTTGCCAAATACCGTTCTTACGGAATCGATACAGTCGTATAGACCAAATAAAGAGATTCATCCAATTTTCCTGGGTTCGGATCCGATTCCTGTAAAAAAATATTCCCTTTATAAAATTTATCAACAAATTCAATTTGTTTAAAATTGTATCATAGGATTTTCCTCCGATTTTTTCCCGTAAAAAGCATACTGACAAACATAACGGGGTCCTGATATCCCTGCGCTAGACATATATACCATACGACAAATGACACTGTAAAAATTTATGGCTGTCTTTGCTCCCTTCAGCAGCCGGAGGAACACATGCTCGAACAGGGTTGGTCAGTCGATCAGTTTACCGATGTGTGGCATTTCTTTGTCAATGGGCGGTGCCT
>JAJRCL010000132.1 GCA_028679035.1 Methanomicrobiales archaeon
GTGAAGCGGGAGCCCACGGCGGTGGACCAGACATCACTGGCCTCCTGCTCTTTGCTATCTGGATCGGGATCCTGCAGATCACTCTCGGAAGAGTCCTTTCGGCAGTGAATCATTACCGGCACCACGGGATCCGGGGGCTCCTGCCCCAGCTTGGATGGATCGCAACGATGTGGGGAATTCTGCTCGGGATCTGGTCAATCGCCCCCCTGCCCCTCATGCCAAATCTCACCGGTTTTCCGCCGGTTGCATTCGGGTTTGGTCTGCCGGTTATTCTTGGCGGGGTGCTTATCCTTGGAGGAATTATCGCCATCGCATCCGAATCTGCACTGGAACTCATCGAGATCCCGACGATTATCAGCCACACGATGTCCTATGCGCGTCTCGTAGCAGTAGGGCTTTCCTCAGTGGCAATTGCAATGGTCGTGAATTTCATAGCAATCGGAATGCTCATCGAGCCGCAGCTTGCGGCAATCACGCCCCTGGGTGTTGTGCTCATTCTCGTTGGCGTGGTCGTTCTTATCGGTGGCCACCTCGGTAACACAGCCCTCGGTATGGTCGGGGGCGGCCTGCAGTCCCTGAGACTGCAGTATGTGGAATTTTTTACCAAGTTTTACAAGGGTGGAGGAGAAAAGTACAATCCATTTGGAATGTTAAGACGTTTTACGGAGGA
The DNA here is from genome assembly GCA_028679035.1 of Methanomicrobiales archaeon. Classification (GTDB taxonomy): domain Archaea; phylum Halobacteriota; class Methanomicrobia; order Methanomicrobiales; family JACTUA01; genus JAJRCL01. The sequence goes on from JAJRCL010000132.1 coordinate 671, forward strand.
CTAATTATGGCAGTTGAAGGATTAACGGCAATCGCTGCTGCTCTTGCAGTCGGAATCACTGGCATTGGAGCGGCACTGGCAGAGTATGGAATCGGATCAGCAGCAGTCGGAGCAACCGCAGAGAACAAAGATGTTTTCGGACTGGTACTGCTGCTTACAGTTATCCCTGAGACGATCGTTATTTTCGGGCTTGTCGTCGCACTGCTGATGCTGTTCTGATGGGGCCAACGATGGGATTAGAGGCTGTCGTTGGAGATATCCAGGAAAAGGGGAAACGTGAGGCGGAGGCGATCCGGGTCGAGACCCAGCGAGAGGTCGAACGTATTCTCCGCGAAGCCCAGAAGGAAGTCGAGGCCGTCAAAGTCGAGGCTGAGCGCAAGGTGATGGAGCAGATCGAACGGGTAATCGGGCAGGATGTTTCTGCCGGGAACCTGATCGTTAAACGCAAGCTTCTCAACACGCAGCGCGAGCTGCTCGACCGGGTGTACCAGGAAACCCTTGCAGCAATCGGTGCGATGCCGGAGAGCTTCCACCGCCAGGTACTGGGGGAAGTTCTCGAACAGGCTGCACGGGAGATCCCAAAAGGGACGATCTTCTGCAACCGCCGGGACCTGCCGGTCCTGCGGGATCTGATCGCCGGAAAACCTGCGTACAGCGCTTACACAGTTGGCGATCCGATAGAGACGGAGGGCGGTATTATCGTGGAGAGCTCCGGGGGCGGCCTGAAAATAGACCTCAGCTACCGAACCTACCTGGATCGTGTATGGGAAGGTGGGCTGAAGGATGCGGCTGACATCCTCTTTGCGTAAGGGAGGTACAGGATGACCGCGATCATGGGCCCATCACCCTACATTTACGTCTGTACCCGTCTCCGGGTGCGCAAAGCGAAGCTCATCCCCCGCGAGGAGTACCTCCGCATGCTGAACATGAGCCTTCCGGAGATCACACGGGTGATCCAGGAACTGGAGTACAAGCGGGAGATTGATGAACTATCCCATGCATTTAGCGGAATTAACCTCATTGAGGTCGCCCTTTCCTGGAATCTTGCGAAAAATTACCAGAACGTCATTACGATCGCGCCCGGCGGGTTAAAAGAGATGACCGAGTCCTACCTGCGTCGCTGGGACATCCAGAACGTCCTCACGATCCTGCGGGGAATCAGCCAGGGAATGGCACGGGGAAAGATCAAAGAGGTACTTGTCCCCGCAGGAGAGCTTGACCGCACTTTCCTTGACAGACTCCTGGCAGAAGATTCGATGGATCGGATTGTTGAGGCGCTGAAGGGTTGGAGACTGTATCCGGTGCTGAAAAAGTTGTATACCCGGGCGGCGGAGAGCGGTTCTTTTGCGGAACTCGAAAACGAGCTGTACAAGAAGTTCTATGCTGAGATCATTTCTGATGCAAAGACTGTGAAGGGCGGCAAATCGCTTCTTGAGTATATCCTGCTTGAGATCGATATCCGTAACATCCAGAACCTGATCAGAATCAGGCAGCAGAAAGCGGGTGGGGATGTGCGGGGATTTATGATTCCCGGCAGTACCCTGACCGAAGAGGAGTTCCAGAGACTCTCCCTCATTACGGAAGGTGAAGAATTCGTCAGGGAACTGCGGCAGAAAATCCGGAACAAAGCATTGCTCACAATGCTTGACGATCTTCGCAAAGAAGAGGGATCAACCTCCCTTCATGCGCATGAAATTGCCCTGACGCGACTCCAGCTGAAAACGGTGGAACTGATGGCAAAGCTGCACCCGTTCTCCATCTGGTCGATCCTCGCGTATCTCGATCTGAAGAAATTCGAGATCTTCAATCTCCGTGCAATTACCCGTGGCAAGGAGGCAAATCTCCCCGTGGAACGGATCAAGGGATACCTGGTGATGTGAGATGGAGATTGCAGTTATTGGCAGCAGCGAGTTCATCATAGGGTTTCGCCTTGCAGGAATCCAGAAGATCTACGCGGCCGAAGATGAGGAAAAACTGAAGAAGTACATCACCCAGGCCCTTGACGATGAGAACATTGGGATCCTCGTGATGAACAGCAGCGATATCCAGAAAATTCCCGCCCGTCTCCGCACGACGCTGGAGAATTCGATACAGCCGACGGTTATCGCGATAGGCGGAGAAGAGGGAGGCATGTCCATGAGAGAGCGTATCAAGAGATCGGTGGGTGTTGACCTGTGGAAGTGAAGGAAACCATATCCGGAGGCGGGAAGACCGGCGTGCTCAAGCGTATTTCCGGGCCCGTGGTCACCGCCGTGGGGCTTTCTGCCCATATGTACGACCTTGTGAAGGTCGGTAACGAACAACTGATGGGGGAGGTCATCAAGATCAAAGGGGAGACCGTGATCATCCAGGTGTACGAGGATACGTCGGGTATCAGGCCCGGCGAGCCCGTCACCAACACCGGTCTTCCCCTTGCGGTGGAGCTGGGACCCGGCCTCCTGAAGAGTATTTACGATGGGATCCAGCGGCCGCTTTCGGTGCTCGTGGACAAGATGGGGAATTTCATCGAGCGCGGTGTTACGGCACCGGGACTCTCCCGTGAGGCAAAGTGGGAGTTCAAACCGACGGTGAAGGCAGGTGACCGCGTCAGCCCGGGTACGATTATCGGGACGGTACAGGAAACCAATATTGTTCACCGTGTCATGGTGCCCCCGAACGTGAAGGGCGGCGTGGTAAAAACGATCAAACAGGGGACCTTCACGGTCGAAGATGTCGTGTGCATCCTCGATGACGGGACCGAGCTGAAAATGATGCACCGGTGGCCGGTGCGGGTGAGCCGTCCTTCGACCGAGAAGCTGAACCCGGACATCCCCCTGATCACCGGGCAGCGGATCCTGGACGGGTTGTTCCCTATCGCAAAGGGCGGAACAGCGGCGATCCCGGGGCCTTTCGGGAGCGGGAAAACCGTTACCCAGCAGCAGCTGGCAAAGTGGTCGGATGCCGAAATCGTGGTCTATATCGGCTGCGGTGAGCGCGGAAACGAGATGACGGAGGTGCTGACCGAGTTCCCGCACCTGCAGGACCCGAAGACCGGTAAACCCCTGATGGAGCGCACGGCGCTGATCGCCAACACCTCCAACATGCCGGTCGCGGCTCGTGAGGCCTCTGTGTATACGGGGATCACCATTGCCGAATACTTCCGGGACATGGGGTACGACGTATCCCTGATGGCAGATTCCACTTCCCGGTGGGCAGAGGCGATGCGGGAGATTTCCAGCCGGCTCGAAGAGATGCCGGGCGAAGAGGGCTACCCGGCGTACCTGGCTGCCCGCCTGAGTGAATTCTACGAGCGTGCCGGTCGTGTGAAGACCCTGAACGGGGCGTTTGGATCGGTCTCGGTCATCGGGGCCGTTTCCCCTCCCGGTGGCGACTTCTCGGAACCGGTCACGCAGAACACCCTGCGTATCGTGAAGGTGTTCTGGGCGCTGGACGCAAAGCTGTCCCAGCGGCGGCATTTCCCGGCGATCAACTGGCTGAACTCCTA
>JAJRCL010000133.1 GCA_028679035.1 Methanomicrobiales archaeon
ACACCGCAGCGACGACAACGAAGGCGATGAGCACAATCGCTGCCTCGAGACCGGTGAATGCATCTTCATTGAAATTTCTCATTTCTACACCTTCAATGTGCATATTGGATCCCTCCAATATCACATGACACAATTTTAATTCATTAATAGTATAAATAATTATCCTTTTTAAAATTTCAACGTAAACAATTCAGATATTGAAATTAACGAAAATTTTTTTTATTTTTTAATATTTTTGCAACATTTACCATTCATTGATGAATAGGAAATACTTATAATCCCGAGGAATGTTCAAGGATCTTTCTGATTGCCAATTCAGCTTTTTCCCGCACTCCGTCATCCATGTCGTGCAGTGCGGACTGCAGGGGCTCGACCGCACTGAGAGAGCCAACCCTCCCCAGGGATTTTACCGCCTCCCTGCGCACGAATCTGGATTCATCCCTCAGACACCGGATAAGTGGCTCCACCGATCGCGGATCTCCATTAATACGCAGTGCTATCGCGGCCCCCATCCGCACATGCCAGTCTTCATGCGCCAGGGCCTCGATAAGCGGAGCCACACTTACGGGACCAAAGCCTCCCAGGGCCTGCACGGCTGATTCGCGGATAGTGCGGTTATTATCCGCGAGCAGGGAGATGAGCAGGGTGACACTACGGAGATCGGGTATCTGTCCGAGCGCTCGCACGACCTGTGTACGCACAACAGTACTCGTGTCTCCAAGGGCTTCAGAAAGAAGAGGTATAGCCCGAATTTCCTTCGATTCCCCCAGAGCACGGGCAGCATCGGCACGGATCCGTTCATCGTGGGTAAGGAGTGCCTGCCGGTATTCCTGGAAGGGATCCGGTTTTTGGGGTGAGGAAGTTGGTGAAATGACATTCTGTTCGGGAGGCACATCAAGAGCCCATTCCTGTTTGCATCGTGCGAGAAGGGCGAGTGCCGAGACTACCCATATATCGATCCCGGCATTGAGAATAGATAACACCGGATCAATGGGGAACCCGAAGATGAAAATGACCGTAGTAAGGACAATCACCGACACGAAGAGGAGGATCGTGATCTGTGATCCCCGGCGAGGGTACCAGAGCGATACGAGGATAATCGGTATGATATACAGATGGGGGATCAGGTAGAAGAACTGGGAAAATATCGGATCCTGCTGGTTCTCAATTGCATATACTGTTACGAGCAGGGAAATGAAAGCAAATACTCCGATTACCCAGATCTTTACCATATCGCCCCGGCTCTCTCTCCGTCGATAATTCCTGATAGAAAAAGAGAGTCCGCCGCTCATATGTATACACCAATTTTAATTTTTACTATATTAATACTTCTATTTGTGAAAAACAGTGAAATATATAAATAATAAAAAAACAATAAATATTATCCCATATTTGGGGATTATCCCTGACAATCGGGGAACCCCCGGGTCGTGAAACCATGGAGCGCCAGGACATCTTGTATGTGGTGGCTGCAATCGCCATTGTCATTATCATGGCCTTTGTTGTCCGTCCCGTCATTACTGGTGAACCGGTATCATTACCTGCATTCGGAAGCCCCACTCCCACGGCCACTCCGGACGGGATATCGCCTGCCGTCAGGCCTGTAATTGTCCCGGCTCAACCAACCACAACCGCACCGACACCTGCGCCGACTCCTGCCTGGGACAGAACCACGAAAACCGTTGGTTTTGTCGACCCCGCAACGTACAACGTCGATATGAATACGTCCATTCCAGCCGGGACCGTGCAGAAACCGGCAGGTCCGCAGAACCGGACCCTTGTCACCTATGCAGTGATCAAGGGCCAGTCAAGCGGAACAACGGAAATCGTGTACATCCCCTTCCCCTACTGGGAACTGCATTACACTGTTGAGCCGCTGGTGGATATCTCGCGGGAAGACGTGATGGTGTTTCCCCGGATAAATATACAGGTCATGAATGCGGACGATCCCAGCCGCTTTGTGCGGGTCATCAACCCGGACCAGCTGGACACCCGCACCTGGGCTGTCAATGACCCCCGCCCCTGGGTTGAGAAATTCTATGAAGGGAATCATAACTACTATTTTATTCTCAACGCCCGGTTCATCGCGTCGTACGAACTCAGGATTATGGTGCCCGAGCACTACACCTGAGGCGAGAGGCGGAGCGCGATATATTCCCGCAGAAGAGAAACAGCGACCGCTGCAGTCTGGCCTGCATCATGGGGGGCTACTTCCACGTAATCGAAACCGACGCTGTTAGGAGCGAACGCCCGGATAACAGCACGGATGTCGGAAGGTTCCAGCCCCATCGGTTCGGGCGTTCCTACACCCGGAGTGAGACAGCAATCGATCACGTCGGCATCGATGGAGAGATACACGCGTTTTCCCTGAACCGCATCGGCAATTGACTGGATTACCCCCGCAATCCCATGTTCAAGGATCTGTGCGGCGGTATGCAGGTGCATTTTCCGGGCGAACGCGTACTGCTCCTGCGTTCCGCTCCGGGCACCGATAATATATACCTCCTTGGTCACGTCCTCATAGATGCGCCGTGTCGTGCATCCGTGGCTCAAGGGTGTACCCATATACTCCTCGCGCAGATCGAGATGGGCGTCACATACGATGAAGACCTCCGGCTCAAGAGCCCGGGCAGCGCCGATGCTCACCGTATGTTCGCCGCCGAGAAGGACCGGGATCTTTCCATCCTGTAGCACACTTCGTACTGCTTCTTCAACCTCACCGACGACGAGATCCGGAACAGCAGCGAGATCGATATCGCCCATATCGAAAAAGGGGATCGTACCAAGATCCACATCGAGTTCCGGAATATAGGATTCAAAGTTATAGGAGACCGCACGGATCGCCGCCGGACCGTTCCGTGCTCCGGACCGGTAAGACGTTGTCCCATCATACGGAGCACCGAGGATCACAATCCGGGCATCCGCATATTCTGTTCCTGAGTCAGCGAAAAAAGAGCTCCGGTAGGAGGTCATGAGGTTAATCCAATTTTCTCTTGCCCATTGACTCTATATAGGTGATTTCCTTGCCGGTTTCAATTTTTACGGCCTGTTCTTCGGGGACGGTCAGCTCAAACATGGTAAAATCCTTGGTGTCCATCAGCTGAACGACGTTGCCGCTCTTCGAAATTACCTGTCCGCTCTTTCGCTCGACATTCGGGACATAGATCTTTGCCGATACCGGTTGTACTATGGAGCGCTTCACGCCATCGAACAATCCCACTGCGTCGACCCGGGCTTTGGCAGCTCCATGTTTCCCGGGTTTCGATGTCGCAATTCCAAGGATCTTGGAGGGCTCATCGTCGATTACCACATACCGCCCTTCCTTCAGTTTTCCGACCTCGGTCTGTTCCTTCATGGATTAACACTCTCAACTATGCAACTAATTTATTCTACCAGCATGAGATAAATACAACGGAAGGACGCCCGTGGATTTCCTTACCAGCTGCCGAGAAATCACAAAAGAAGTCGAAGAACTCATCAGCGGTCTGATCGGAAGACCGGAAGCCGGGGAATTTGTCCGGATGGGTGCGGACGGTACCCCCACACAGAAAATCGACGAGCTCGCAGAGCATTGCATTCTCCGATACCTGGGGGAACACCCCCTCTGCAAAACGTTAATTTCCGAAGAGGCAGGGCGCGTGGAGATGGGAGGGGAACGGGGAACGATTTTCCTGGACCCGATAGACGGGACGTACAACGCAGTGACCGGGATACCCTTCTACGCCCTCTCGATCGCGTATGCAGAAGAGGGGATCGTCCAGGAAGGCTACGTACGGGACCTCGCCCACAAAGAGACGTTCTGGGCAGTCCGCGGCCATGGAGCATTTCATGATGGCAGGCCGATGCACGTTTCCACCATATCGTTTCTCGAAAACAGCGCGATGAGCGTGTACGGGAGAAAGTTCAACCCCGGTCCTGTTATGCAGCTGGGCCGGAAAATCCGCCGGTGGAGACTGCTGGGAGCATCTGCCCTTGAGCTCTGCTATGTGGGATCCGGCATGATCGATGGATTCATCGACCTCCGGGGGACTCTCCGGGTTACTGATGCCGCCGCAGGGATGCTCGTGTGCGAAGAGGCGGGAGGAGTGGTTTCTGACGTGGACGGAAGGACCATACATTTCCCGGATGAAGTGACCGTGGGAAAATGTCTTATTGCCACGAACGGTGCACTTCACCACAAAGTGATCGAATACCTGAGGTAACGATGCGACTGATCCTGATTTCCCGGGTGGATGACGAACGGGCTCTGGATTATACCTTTTCGCTCGGCAACGCACTTGCCGCCGAAGGACAAGCGGTAACTTATGAGATGGAAACCGCACAGCGGATGGGAAAGCGGGGTGTCGCACTGGAAAAAGCAACCGCTGACGCGGTCGTCGTCATCGGGGGGGACGGGACGGTTCTGCGCACGGTCATGGATCGTACAGAACAACTGCCGATCATCGGTATCAACTATGGGGAAGTCGGATTTCTCGCAGACCTGGAGCCGGATGAGGCTGCTGCATTTCTCGCCGCTCTCGCCTCTCCGATTCCCATCGAGCAGCGCATGCGGATAACAATCGCCCGGAATGGAGAATCCATCGGAGAAGCGCTGAACGAAGCTCTCATCGTTACCAGCCGTCCGGCAAAAATGCTGCGTTTCTCCATACTCGTCGATGGCGTCGTCGCAGAAGTATTCCGTGCGGACGGTCTTCTGATCTCCACGCCGACCGGTTCCACTGCGTACGCGATGAGTGCCGGAGGACCGATCGTCGATCCCCGGATCGAGGGATTTCTCCTCGTCCCGCTTGCACCGTTCATGCTCTCGTCCCGGCCGCACCTCATTTCCTGTGATCGCACGCTGCAAATCAGGCTGGAGAGCACGAAACCGGCAAAGCTGGTCATTGACGGGCAGAAGAGCTGGGACCTCGAAGGGGGAGAGGTCCTCTCGGTTCTTCGCTCGGAAAAACCAGCCCTCTTCATCGATACCGGTAAAAACTTTTTTGAAAAGGTGGATGCGAAACTCCGTCACCTCTGAAGAACCAGAACATTAAGTACTGGAAGGAATAGTATACACAACGAGAAGCGTGTCACCATGGAAGACGAGATGAAGACACCCCAACCCTACGCAGAGATTGCAGAAACCCTGAAAGTGCAGCTCGCCCTGTCCGGATCTCCCGTAGCAGTCAAGCTTGCGAAAAGCAAGGAAGCCATTCCACCCGGAATTGCGGAGCAGCAGGAAACCGTGCGCCACTGCCAGATGGTATCGCTTGCACGCAACGAAGGAAAGATATTCTACGCAACAGCGGAACGGCACCAGTGCGCCGGCGGCGGATGGGCTCTCGGGCTGAAAGAACAGGCCCCATCCCTGAAAACCGGCGAGTTTTATTTTAAGCTGGGAAAATTCGAATCGTGGGCAGCATGCCGGCGTACCATCGAACAGGTCCCCCACCTCGGCACCAGAGAGACCTATGCAACCGTGTATGCACCCCTGGAAAAAACACCGTTCTCTC
>JAJRCL010000134.1 GCA_028679035.1 Methanomicrobiales archaeon
CGCCGGAGATAGTCATGAAACGGCAGAAGGCCCTCAATATTATTCTGCTGGTAATCGTCGTCGCCCTTATACTCATCCTTGACATCGATTACAATGCTATCATGCACCCACCCGGTAATCAGACGCCCTTAATCCTGCCAGGGATTGATTCGTGGCAGCCGCCGGAACACTATGTCACCGTTGCAGCCGCAGACAGCGAGCGTACTTTCCATTCCTTCGCCAATTACATCTGTGACGGCACCAATGACGAGGAGGAGATTAGTGCCGCCATTGCACACCTTCCCTCCGCAGGAGGGGCCGTCATCCTGTCGTCCGGAACCTTTAACCTTTCCGATACAGTGCGCATGCGGGACTCGGTCACACTGAAGGGTGAAGGAGAAAACCGGACGGTCCTGAATTTCCTGACCCCCAATTCGATCAGTACAGCAGGGGCACATAACATTACGCTCCGGGACTTCCAGTTCGGGGGAAAGGGAAGGATCTACATCACCTCTTCCCATATCACCCTCGAGCATGTGCGGGCGTACGGCCTGGACAACCTGACTTTGTCGGCATTTCATATCTATGCAACAGATGATGTCATCGAAGATGTTCAGTTCATTGAGTGTTCTGCAATTGACTGTAACCGATCCGGTTTTGTCCATACCGGGGAAGGGAAAAATGCTCTGATCCGTGATGTCCGGTATGTGCGGTGCAGCGCAGTGAACAACGGACGCTTCTCCCAGTATTATGGAAAAAATGGGGAATATCCTGATTCCTGGAGCTCGGGTTTTGTCGCCGTGGAGAACATTCCTGGGGAAAATATCTATTATGAGGAATGTCTCGCCACCGGAAGCTGGGAAAACGGATTCCACCTGGAACCACCGTCGAGCGGCGGAACGGCGGTCAATATCACTTATATGCGCTGTACCGCTGCGGACAACGGTCAGAAAGAGTGGACACAGGATCCCCATGCACCGGCATCATGGGGAGCCGGCTTTATGGTCGTGCAGGGAGTGTCCCTGCAGGACTGCACCGCGGAGCGAAATATCGTCGGTTATTACTGCAACTATGGAGGGGGGAACCTGGCGGGATGTTCGGACGCCGGCTCAAAAACCGGGTTCCTTATCCTCAAGATCACCCGGGGGCTGACCCTGCAGCATTGTGCATCCCACAATACGACGCAACCGGTGCGTATCTGGACCGGCACCACACGCAATGTCCTGATCACGGGCATGACCATTTATTCGGCAACGAATCAGGCTCATCCGGGGATCACGATCGAACGGCTCGCTGAAAATCCCACCCTCGTCCGTATCGTCGATTCAACGATTACGAACTACCGGATCGGGGTGGACAACCGCGCGAGCGGCCGCGTGAATGTAGAAAATGTGCAGGTCCGGGGGTCGATCACCGATTTTGTCAATTGTAAAATTGTCCGCAATTAGGAAGGGCGCCGGGGAAACCATTCCCGTACGGACCCCAGCCCGCGGGACAGGGCAGTGATTGCCTGGTACAGGGGAGAATACACTTTATGATAGGAGTACCGGGTTACGACAACCCCCCCGAAATGCAATTTATAGGCGTTCAGTGTCTGTTTCAACGGATCCTGTTTCACTTCTGTTTCTGGAAATAATCCTCCCCAATTGAATTCCCTGATTCCTTTTGCCTTCGCATATTTCATCGCTTCCCAATGGAGAAAGGTATTTGCAAATCCTATCATACGGGCTTTTTCCTTATCCACCTCCAGGCGACGGGAGGCGCTCACCCAGAGAAGAATGTTGTCGGCATCCTCGAGATAGACGTGCCCGCCGAGGATCTCTCCCTGGTGTTCGGCAACAAAGAGCGTGCCGTACTTTCGTATCAGGCCTGGTTTCGGGGTTTCAGCGCCGAACATGGAGCGGTATCCCTTATCCCTGACGAACCGCTGCTGTATCGCGTAGAACGCATCGTACCCAGCATTAACGCGTACTTCAATGCCCTCCTTTTCAGCCCGCTGGACTGCATAGCGGGTCGATTTGCGATCCATTCCCTTCCACAGGGCGTCTAAGTCCGGGCGAAGGTCGATTATTGCAGTGGGGGATTCCCTGCGGGAGAATCCTTCCTCGTCGACGCACGCAGAGCAGAAGGGAAAACGCACCGCGTCCACGCCGGTTACATCCCGGGGACGATCGCTGAAAAACACCGATCGCTGGGTGAACACCAGGATGCGATCATCGATTGTCAGGGTCATGGACGCACCAGCAGAAAGATGTGGTTAAACATCGGTATCCTGTTTCTTTCTTCTTATATATCTTTCAGGGAGTACGGGCGTGGGTTTTTCCGGGCGTTTCCGTTACGGGAAGAATGTGTTCCCTGCGACGTTTCCACCACCCGATACGGGTATAGGAAATCACCTTCACCGCCCGGAAGCCCTGGCCGGAAACCATGCGGTTCGAAGGTACATTCGCAATATCCACGAAACAGCTCACACGGGAATAATGCCGATCTGCTAAATACGAACAGGTCGCAGCAAAAAGTCTTCTCCCGATGGCATGGCCGCGTAATTCCGGTACAATCCGCATGGTATGCAATTCAGCCTCCCGATCTTTGAGAACCTGTATCTCTTCGAGATCCGAATCATACCGGTTTCCCGTGAGGGTGATCCAGATATACCCGACAGCCTGCTCTTTCCGGTACGCTACCACGCACACTTCCCCCTCTGCAAGCCACTGCTGGATCTCCCTGCACCATTTTTTGGTCCTTTTCCTGTAGATCCAGGGTATCAGGCGGGAAACGAACGCTGTTCCGCTTCCCCCCACCATGGTATCTCCGCAAAGCGAAGCAGGAGCATCATCCTTGGAATAAACGGCGATGGACAGGTCGCCATAATCAGGGAGGGTGGCCATTTCTCCCGGGACGGCTTCATACCGAAAGACCTGGACATCCCTGATACCAAGCGGATATGCAAGGTACCGCAACCGGAACATGAGAGAGTCGAAATGCCGGGATTTAAGACGAGTGAAGGGAGTCATCTGAATGGATTACCGCCGTATTTGCCATAACATTGGAGCATTCCGCATTAATCCTTTTTCCCCCTGCTGATAAGGTCATTCCTTGCCCGATTCCGCTCACATTGGACCCGGGATGTGCCACGCAGAACGATATTACCAAAGAATATCGACGAAAGAAAGTGGAGGAACACAGGGAGATCTCCTGTAGAGAAAATTAGATCCACAATAAGATATCTAATTAATATTTAAATGATATGCTTTAATTAAAATTCGTGATAATTCAATATTATACTATTTAGACGATATTTATTATTTTATTAAATAAATAAAGGATTTAAGGCGGTTTTCTATCTATAGATCATCTATAAAAAACATTTTTCGAAAATTCAGTGTGCAGGCTCCCGGGATTGGTACAGGTTTGCGAGCCGTCGACCACTTGTGCCATGCAATCCCGGGAACTGACGTGGGATGACCAGCACGCTGGCATCTTGCAGGAACACACGCCAATCAGAGGTGAATGAAACGCATGGCACAACATGAATGGTATCAGAAGAACACACTGAAATTTCTCTTAATAGGGCTGATTTTTTTCTGCCTTGTGCAGGCGGTGGGAGCAGCGACAATCGTCGCCGCAAAAGACAGCTCCTCGACTTGGAAAGCGCAGGCAAAATACATTTGCGATGGGGTTAATGACCAGGTCGAGATCAATGCGGCTCTCTCAGCACTGCCGTCGGGAGGCACCGTAATTCTCGCCAGTGGGAAATTTAATCTCGCATCGCCGGTCCGCCCCAAAAGCCATACAACACTCGAGGGGCAGGGAAAGGATGCAACGATCCTGAATTTTGTAAGCGAGGATTCGGTTAGTCTCGGCAATTCAGGGTACATTACGATTTCAGATTTCCAGATCACGGGCAAGGGACGGGTTTACATCACCAGCTCCCACAATGTTCTCACGAATATCAAGGTATATAATGTCGATAACTCGAAAGCATCCGCATTCCACATCTATGCGTATTACACCGTCGTCCAGGACGTGGAGTTCAACGGCTGTGAGGCAATTGACGTGGATCGCAGCGGGTTCCTCCATACCGGAACAGGGTCCACAAGTAAGACAAGCAACATCCGTTATAACAACTGCCGGGCAATCAACTGCGGGCGGTATGGTCAGTACTACGGGGAGAACCATGAATATCCGGATGCCTGGTGCACCGGGTTCGTCCCGGTGGAGAATATTGATGGTGAGAATATTATCTACACCAACTGTGAAGCCAGCGGTTCCTGGGAAAATGGATTTCACTGCGAGCCCCCGCGAAACGGCGGCGATGCGATCAATATCCAGTACATCAACTGCATTGCGCGCAACAATGGGCAGAAAGAACTGACAAACTCCGCATACGCTCCCTGCAGCTGGGGCGGCGGCTTCGTCGTTGTTAAGGGAAATTACCTGAAGAATTGTGTCGCAGAGAACAATCTCGTCGGGTATTACGTGAATAACCAGGGAGCGGAACTCGTCGGATGCATCGACCGCGGTTCGCGAACCGGTTACCTGCTCCTTCTCATCAGTGAGGGAGTGAAGATGACCGGGTGCTCGGCAATCGGGTCAACACAACCGGTGAATATCTGGACGGGCAGCACGAAAAATATCGTGATTGACGACATAGAGATTTCCTCGTCCACAGCAAAGAGCACCCCGGGTATCCTGATTTCCTCAACGGCTGCAACTCCATCCGGAGTTCTTGTGAAAAATTCGGTGATTAAAGGATACAAATACGGTGTGCAGAATAAAGCCTCGTCCAAGGGTCTTACCCAGGTCTATAATGTCGCAGTGCAGGACGCGACCACGGATTTCATCGGCTGCAAGATACTGAGCCAGAGTACTGCATCGACGAGTACCAGCACGACGACACAGACGACAACCCCCGCCCTGACCACCACCTCGCCTAATGGTGGGGAGAGCTGGGCTCGCGGAACGACACCGCACATTACGTGGACGTCCAGCGGGAGCGTGGGGTCGTACGTGAAGATCGAACTTTTGAAAGCGGGGGTCGTGAACAAGGTGATCACATCAAGCACCGCGAATGACGGGAGTTACAGCAGCTGGGCGATTCCCACAACCCAGACCACGGGAAGCGACTACAAGATCCGCATCACAAGCACCAGCAATTCCGCCTATGCTGATTCGAGCAACGCATACTTCTCGATTACCAGCGGAAGTACGACCACTGCGACCGGGCTTATTACCGTTACGGACCCCAATGGAGGGGAAAGCTATGCCCGCGGAACAACCCAGCGGATTACCTGGACTTCCAGCGGAAGCGTGGGGTCGAACGTAAAGATCGAACTTTTGAAAGCAGGGGTCGTGAACAGGATAATCACATCAAGCACCGCAAATGACGGGAGTTACAGCTACTGGGATATTTCTTCATCCCAGACCACAGGGAGCGATTACAAGATCCGCATCTCGAGTACAACGAACGGGGCGTGCACGGATTCAAGCGGGGCCAATTTTGCAATTCGTTGAGCCCAAAGAAACCCAACTTTTTTCTCCGGATGCGCAGGTATTGATCCACACAATAACAGAGCTATCCGGAATGAGTTTTACCGGTGACGGAATTTTCAGGGAGCCCCGTTCCCTGACGATACACGGGGGAGATTGGAATCCGTCTCTGCGCTCCGGTGACCGCCACCGGTGGGGATTGTGTCGTTATTGCGAACAATCTGCCGAAAATCACAGGCTTTATGCCATTCGAGATCAGTGTTTCCGGACATTCATATGATCCTTGAAGTGCACCTGTCAAACCGGTACTGCCCCTGGAGGAGAATCGCTGC
>JAJRCL010000015.1 GCA_028679035.1 Methanomicrobiales archaeon
CGGCCTCTGGCCGGGGAAGGGAGGAACCAAGGGCCCGGAGATGCCGGGTAAAATTGTTCTCGAGTACCATGTTCATCGGCGATCCATGACCGATGAAGAGCACGGGCATCAGATCCGGGGATGAATCAGGTCCCGTCATACATCAGGGGATGTTGCAATGGGAGCCGATTATTGTTTTCATGCTTTTGAAAACAGATTTACAGCAATGAACCATGGATTGCCGTGGCAATCATTAAATATGAACCGGGCCGTATCCCCCGCCAGAGCGGGCGTCCCGCCCGGGTTGATAGGGGGGAGAAATGCATGTTTTCGGTTGAGGAAAATCTCCGGTTAATGAAAATGCTTCACGATGCATGGAATGCCCAGGACTGGGACCAGTTCATGAAGCTGCATGCAGAGAAGGTTGCGGTGTACTGGCCTGGCCAGGCAGAACCTACGCGGGGTCGAACAGCACACCGTTTGAAAGGAGAGGAATTCTTCAAAACATTTCCCGACAACAGGGTTGAAAACAATCCCTATCTGGTGCTCTTCGGGCAGGGAGACTGGACATGTTCCATCGGGATCATGAGCGGGACCCGGCGTGGCCCTGTGCCCGGTCCGGGCGGATCGGAGATACCGGCGACAAACCGCCCATTCCGGATGGAATTCTGCACCGTCGCCCGCTGGAAGAACGGAGAGATTATTGAGGAGAGGCTCTTCTACGATCCAACGGCAATGATGCGGCAGCTCGGTCCTCGACCGGAACCGGAAGGCGGTGCCGGGTGCGACCCGGAGCTGAGTTCGATGGGGAGACGGCGGTGAATCTCATTTTTTCTTACGGGAAACGGAATATCGTCGGCTTTAGGGTACTACCATTGCTCACAGAAATAAATAAATTGAAGTTACCCGAACATCTTTTTTGACCGTTCCAGCGCGTCGACGGCGGGGAGCTTCTTTCCGGTTAAAAACTCGATGCATGCACCGCCACCGGTGGAGATGTGCGTGAAATCCCGCTCAAGGCTCATTTTCTCGATGACCGCCGCGGTATGGCCGCCGCCGACCACCGAGAACTCCGCGCTGGATGCCGCTTTCAGGAGTTCATGCGTCCCGATAGCGAACGCGGGCTCTTCGAACACCCCGGCCGGCCCATTGAAAACGACGGTGCCGGCGGTCTTCAGGCAGCGGGACATCTCCTGGATGGCATCGGTGCCGATATCGAGGACCGGTGCTTCGTGGGGGATCGCGTCCACCGGGTATTCGGCACGCTGGGAATTCTCCCGTACTGCGACGTTTGAGGGAAGTACGATCCGCCCGGGGAAGCGTGTGAGCAGGTCCCGCGCTTTTTCGATCTCGTCGGTGTATTTGAGCTGCTGGATAAGTGTCGTGGAGGGGTGGCCGATGTCCTTTCCTGCGGCGATAAGAAAGACATTCCCGACAACGCCGATCGCGATGACCTGGTCGGCGATATTCTTTTCCAGGACGTTGTGTGCAACGTCCATCGAATCGTCGACCTTCGTCCCTCCCAGCACAAAACAGACCGGGTGCGGTGCGCCTTCAAGCACGCGACCGAGGGTAAAGACCTCTTTTTCCATGAGCAGGCCGGCGACGGAACGGATCACCATCGGGAGGCCGACAACCGTGGGCTGGGAACGGTGGGCCGTCCCGAACGCATCATTGACAAAAAGGTCTGCCATCGACGCGAGCCGGCGGACGAGATGCGTTTTTGCCGCCTCCTCGGGCTTCAGGGTCAGGTTCTCCTCGGCGTTGAAGCGGACGTTTTCCAGCATCAGGATCTCGCCGTTGCGCATGGATCGTACCGCCTCCCGTGCAGAGCGTCCGAAAATGTCATCAATGTAGAGTACCGGGCAGTGCAGGAGCTTCTCCAGCTTGTCGGCGTGCACCTGCAGCGTGGTAAAGTCTTTTTTTCCCGGGCGGGACTGGTGGGTGACAATGACGATCCGTGCGTCCTGGAGCTGCTGGATGGTGGGGAGGTGCTCCCGGAAGCGCTTGTCGTCGAGGATCTGGCTGGACGCAGGATCAATGGGAGAATTGAGGTCGAGACGCAGGAGAACGGTCTTCCCCCGCGTCTGCACTTCTGCCAGAGTCCCGATGTTCTGCGCCATGGTGAGTACGGCTATGCTGTTCCCCGCTTTTTAATCTTCTTGAGCCGGAACAGTTCCTCGCGTTCCATCTCATCGAGACGCATCTTGATAAAATCCCGTGCCTCGGAAAGCTCGGGAATAACCTTGAATTCCAGGGCGTTGACCCGGCGCTTCGTGGACTCGATATCGTCCAGCAGGCGCTTCATGGTCGTCTCGATCTCGGCGGAACGGATAATCGCCTCCACGAGGTCTTCGTACGCCGTCGCGGTATCATCGAGCACGGAACTCGTGCCGAGCATCCCGTAGCCGCGTTCCAGGATCCCTTTTTTCACCTTGGAGGCGGTGATCTCGGGAACGACGACTCCCATGATATTCTTGGATTTCAGGGAGATTGTCGGGGTTTCTTTCACGGAAAATGCTGCAGCCTTGAGAGCGATGGTCCCTTCCACCGTGTTGGAGAGGGCGATCATCTCGACAGCCCGATTGTACCGCTCCTGCAGCTCCCCGCGGCTGTTTTTCGCGGCCTCGAGAACTTTGAAAAACTCCAGGATCAGCCCGTCCCGTTTCATTTTTAAAATATTATATCCCCGTTCGGAGAGCTTGATCTTCCTTTTCAGGTTGATCAGTTCCGAACGCGTTGGTTTGATGTCCCGGAGCCCCGGCATGGATCTTTACCTCTTCTCTGCTGCCGTTGCCGGCGGTGTTGTCGTAATGCGGCTCTTCGGGTGGTACTTCTCGATCAGTCCGCGATCGATACGCACCAGCGTCTCCACCGGGAGTGTCCCCAGCAGGTCCCAGCTCAGGGTGAGGGTATTTTCGATCGTGCGATCATCATGCGATCCCTGCCGGACGAACTGGCTCTCGAACAGGTCGGCAAATTCCAGGAACATGCGGTCCCGGTCGCTCAATGCGTCCTTACCGACGATGGCAACGAGACCGCGGAGGTCGTTACCTTCCGCATACGCGGCATACAGCTGGTCGGACACCTTCTTGTGGTCCTCCCGCGTGTGCCCGACGCCGATCCCCAGGTTCATGAGCCGGGAAAGGGACGGGAGCACGTTGATGGGCGGGTAGATGCCCTTGCGGTGCAGCTCACGGGAGACCACGATCTGGCCCTCGGTAATGTAACCGGTGAGGTCCGGGATCGGGTGCGTGATATCGTCACCGGGCATCGTCAGGATCGGGAACTGGGTAATCGACCCTTTCACACCGTGGATGATGCCGGCACGCTCGTAAATGGAGGCAAGGTCAGTGTACATGTATCCCGGATATCCCCGCCGTCCCGGTACTTCTTCACGTGCGGCTCCGATCTGCCGCAGTGCCTCACAGTAGTTGGTCATGTCGGTGAGGATGACGAGCACATGCATGCCCAGCGTGAAAGCGAGGTACTCCGCGGTCGTCAGCGCAAGCCGTGGTGTGATGATTCGTTCCACGGCAGGGTCGTCTGCGAGGTTCAGGAAGACCACGGCCCGTTCCAGTGCACCCGTGCGCTCGAAGTCGGCCATGAAATGGTTGGCCTCTTCCTTCGTGATACCCATCGCGGCGAAGACGACGGCGAACGACTCCTTGGATGCAAGCACCTTTGACTGCCGGGCGATCTGCAGCGCGATATCGTTGTGCGGAAGTCCTGCTCCCGAGAAGATGGGGAGTTTCTGTCCCCGTACCAGGGTATTCATCCCGTCAATGGTCGAAATGCCGGTCTGGATGAACTCCTCCGGAGAGTGCCGTGCATAGGGGTTGATCGCAGCACCGGTGATGTCCAGGCGCTTTTCCGGGACGATCTCCGGGCCTCCGTCGATCGGTTTGCCACCGCCGGAGAGGATCCTCCCGAGCATCTCCCGGCCTACGGGCATCTTGATCGTCTCACCGGTGAACCGCACGCCGGAGTCCCTGCCGATACCCGCCGTTGTCTCAAAGACCTGCACGACGACGATTTCGTCGCTCGTATCCAGGACCTGCCCGCGCTTGATGGACCCGTCGTAGAGGACGATGTTCACCAGTTCTCCGTACCCGATGGGCTCCGTTTTCTCGATGAAGAGAAGCGGTCCTGCGATCTGGGTGATAGTCTTGTACTCTTTCATTATCCCGCCCTCAGCGCGTTGAATTCGGCATCCATCTGGTCCAGGATCTTCGCAAGGGGCTCCTTGTAGTCCTTGATGAACTTGATCTGCGGGAGCTCGGACTTTGACTTTGTACTCATGATCTGGGCGGGAAGCACACTGGCGGCCTGTGCATTATAGGCAAGGTCCGAGAACTTCCGAATCGCCTTCATCATGTCATACTGCTTCGTCATGTCGCAGAAGGTGTCCACTTTGTCGTAGGCATTCTGCTGCAGGAAAATCTCCCGGATCATCCGCGCCACTTCAATGGTGATCTGCTGCTCTTCAGGAAGGGCATCCGAACCGACGAGCTGCACGATCTCCTGGAGTTCCGCCTCTTTCTGGAGCACTTCCATTGCCCATGCACGCAGGGTATTCCACTCCGGGGAGACGTTGCGGTCGTACCAGTCGTGGAGGATGTCCAGGTACAGGGA
>JAJRCL010000135.1 GCA_028679035.1 Methanomicrobiales archaeon
AAAGAACGAAAAACAGCAGGATAGGGAGGGGGTTGCTCTGAGACATAGCTCCCCCTCTCATATTCGGATCTCTTAAACATATGGGCAACCCTGTTCTCTCCCTGGAGCATTCCGTTTCCTTCCTGGCATCGTAACCTGTTTATACAGAAAACAACTCTCTCAAATCAGCGGGGGAGCAGGATCTCCGTGTGAGGAGTCGTGTGAACGATGTTACGGGTGATTCATTTTGAATTTCCGGCAAAGGATCCGGAGAGATCGGTACAATTTTACCAGTCTGTGTTTGGATGGGAGATCACAAAGTGGGCAGGGCCGGTGGATTATTGGCTGACAACGACAGGCCCTGAGGGCAGTACCGGGATCAATGGGGCGATCGTACGAAGGGAGGATTTTATTTCTTCGTATCCGGTAGTAACTATTGACGTGCCTTCCGTAGACGATTTTATCGCGAAGGTCCTAAAAGCCGGCGGAAGTGTGATCACGCCGAAACACGCGATCCCCGGTGTTGGTTATAACGCCTATTGTGCGGATCCGTCCGGAATCGTTTTTGGCATCATGCAGGACGATACGTCCGCAGGATGAGAAACGACCCAATTCGTTTCTTCCGTCATGCAGGACGATCGGTCCGCCGGATGAAAATCAGCCATCAGATCGGCACACGGGATCATGCCCTGTTTCTCCGGCAGGCATGGATCTAACCAGCGGGTTCATCCTTGTAAACACGGAGATCGTATCTGAAACCCCGGGGATTTTATGATTTTAAAAGGGATGTGTGGTCCATCAGAATTCATCAGACAGGTGACAGGTATGAAATCTTGGTACGGAATTGGTATCGTTATCCTGGTGCTCGGACTCCTGGCACTCCCGGTGAGTGCTGCGGGAGAAAACACGTTCCCGGTCCTTGACAACCAGGTACAGGTACGGCAGGCACATCTTGTATGGAAGGTTGCGGAACAGGAATCCGGAATGGCAGCCGCTATCGGGTATATTGATTCCCTGGAAGGGACGGACTGCACGAAACTCTTCGCGATCTACCTTGAATTCGCTGCCACTGCCAGTACCATCGGCAGCCTGGACACGCATATCGGATTGAATGCTGCAGTCCACAAGCTGGTGCAGAACGGCGTCGAATTCCGTCTCGAGGCCCTCAAACAGATGCTTGCCGGTAAGGGCAAATTGACCGACCTTCGTACGGCGATAAAAGACGCTGCGGGGAAGGACAAGGCAAAAATCAGCGCCCTTGAACTGGCGTACTGGGATACCCGGGCCAGTCTCACGATCGAAAACTTCCTGACCCGGGTCGACCGCGCCCAGAAAGTACTCGATGCACTGAAGGCGAAGGGATTTGATACGACCCAGCCGCAGGCAACCCTGGACGCGATCAAAGGAAAGAAAGGGGACATGCAGGCCGCCCTTGATGCACGGGACGCGGACCAGGTCCGCGCCGTATGGACTCAAATCCATGATCTCTCAAAACAACTTGTTGCCCAGGTGAAAGATCTTCAGGTCAGAGTGCCAGAGGAAAAGAAAGTCCAGTTCTGGATCAACGCCGGCGATCGTGCCATTGAACGGTCCGGACCTGTTCTGAGCGACCTCGAACTGCTGGGGATCGATACTTCCACCCTGAAACCTTCACTTGCAGCGGCAAAGGATGATCTCCAGGCGGCGAAGACTGCATTTGCGGTGGGGAATCTGAAGACTGCAGAACAGGCGCTCAAAGCGCTGCGATCGGATTTCAAGGATCTCGCGGATGCATACCGGGATCTGGTCGGTGAAAAGAACCTTTCTGAAAAGAACCTGTTGGAAGTACGATCAATGGCTGGTGCTCTTGATGCTACTGTGAAAGAGATGCAGGAGATCGCATGAGGGTCTCTCGTTCCCTCATTCTCTTTATCCTGGCACTCTTTTTCACCGGAAGTCTCGCAGTCGCCGGCGGCTGCGCCGCAGTAAAAGGACGGCAGACCTTGGCTGCTTCACCGGCGATAGGCAGCCCCTCGCCCACCATTCCGGTCAGTGCAGCTGATACATCGTGTGGCTCCTTTGGAGGAGATATCTGTTTGGCGGGAGAGGAATGTCCTGGTTCGTGGGTAGCGGCTTCGGATAGTGTAAGCTGCTGTTCCCAATCATGTTCCGGAACCGTTCCTGGTGGGACCCTCACCATCGAACCGTTTGATACGCTTGTGGAAAATGATGACCTTGGTCCCCTCGCGTAAAGATCGTCCATTATAACTATTTTAAGGGTTTGTCGTTTCCGAATCGCGACGCCTTTTTTTGGATATGAACGCAGAATACCAGACACACATCTTACCAGCCGGTTCAACTACAGGGGACTCCTCGCGGTTCCACCTGCGGTCACGATCCAAACTTTATCATCTTACAACACCCTCAGACAGTAACAAAATCCGGACCTGTACCCACCGGATAACGTGACCCCTATGGAACCGTTGGACACCTATGCCCTGAGCCTCATCATCGATAACCGCCCCGGGGTTCTTCGGGACGTATCGTCAGTGATCGCGGATCACAGTGTGAATATACTGATCGTGCAGCAGGCCCTTATTCCATCCGGCCCGTTCCGGAAGAAGGCATCTCTCTACCTGGAACTGGAGGGCGGTGATGATCGTAGTGCCCTTCTCGGGGACCTGAAGAAACTCCCCTGCATTCTGGACGTTGCGGTGCATGCCACGTTCAGCCGGATATTCGGGTCCCGTGTGATCATCATTGGCGGTGGGGCACAGGTCGCTCAGGTCGCGATGGGGGCGGTGAATGAGGCAGACCGGCACAACATCCGCGGGGAAAGAATCTCCGTGGATACGATCCCCCTTGTCGGGGAGGAGGATCTGGCCCAGGCGGTCGACGCGGTTGCACGCCTGCCCCGCGCCTCCATCCTCGTCCTCGCCGGTGCCCTGATGGGCGGTGAGATCACGAAAGCGGTAGACCGGGTACGGGAAGAAGGGATCCCGGTCATCGCGCTGAAAATGGCAGGTTCCGTACCACGTCACGCGGATCTTGTGGTCTCTGATCCCATCCAGGCAGGGGTCTTTGCCGTGATGCATGTCAGTGGTAAAGCAGTTTTTGATATCGGCAGGGTGCGTGGCCAGGAATTCTGATGGACATCATTGCCCGGGCAGTTGAGGTGCTGAACCATGGCGGGACGATCGTATATCCGACGGATACGGTGTATGGTCTCGGGGCAGACGCGTTGAACGAGGATGCCATCCTGCAGGTCTACGAGATCAAGCGCCGCGAGATTTCCAAACCGATATCCGTCGCTGTATCTGATGTCGAGATGCTCTGCGCGATCGCTGTTGTTACGCCCGAAGCAGAAGGATTTATCCGGCGGTTCCTTCCCGGGCCATTGACGATAGTCCTTAAAGCAAAGCGCTGCCTTCCGGATATCCTCACCGGTGGAACCGGGATGATCGGGGTACGGTTCCCACAGCATGATCTGGCTCTGGCCGTCATCTCGGCGTTTGATGCTCCGATAACCGCAACGAGTGCCAACCTCTCCGGTGAGAAAGACCCGGCAACAATCAATGACGTGCACATAAGTGCTGACCTCGTCATCGACGGTGGCCGACTGCC
>JAJRCL010000136.1 GCA_028679035.1 Methanomicrobiales archaeon
GGAAGAGATTTCAAAAAAGAAGAGTATTGTTACTCTGCCTCAGCTTTCGCAAGTTTGAGGCGGTCTGAAACGAACCTGGCATCCGGACATTTGTGTTCCATCCGGTGGATAAATTCATGGATGAAGATGTCGTTGTCAACCTCCGCATCCACCATCTTCTGCCGGTCAAGCCCTGCTGCAAGCATCTGGGCAATGTACTTGAGCCGGCTATCTGTGACAACCTCCGAGTACATTATGCAGATTGGTAACATACGGTATCAATTCCTTTGTCACTTTTATGACGATAAATAGTTTCCGGGAAAATAACCCTTTTACGGCTCTTTTTCTCCAGGAAAACTGTTTTCAGCGATCTTTTTCCATTTCTGCGCATTCCAGCTCCGCAACGATCCGCACCGGATCTTCATGGGTGCGGATTAATTGCTGCAGCTCGAGAAGCGTATCCGCACCGATAAAGTGTTCTGCCATGACACGCCCGAGTTCTGTGACCTCAATTTTTCCGGCGGACAGCCGGATGAGATCGCGCTCCCGCAGTGCTTCCCGTACTGGTTCCGATCTGCCTACCATCCGATCCTGGATCAGACCGCAATCCCGTTCACTCCCCCGGGCGACAATGGCATGTGCCACGTATTCCTCCGAACTCTGTTCGAAATCATATTCGGGAGCGACCTCCTCCATCTCCCCGGTGAGAAGACGCACTGCGACATCCTCTTCGGTGAACGTGGTATCCCGGGAATACACGCCGCCGGGTTCAGCAAGGATCACCACCTTTCCCAGATCGTGAAAGTCCGGTCTTCCCGCCCTGCCCGACATCTGGTGGAATTCCTGGACGGTGAGCCACTCAATCCCCATGGCCAGCGCATCGAAAACGACCTGGGATGCCGGAAAATCGACCCCGGCCGCCAGGGCCGCTGTTGTCACAACGGCAGCAATCTTCCCGTTTGCAAACTTATTTTCAACGTCCCGGCGTTCCTGTGAGGTCAGGCCGGCGTGATATGGCATGGCTTTTCTCCCTATGGCATCGGCGATAAGGTGACACCGGGAACGGGCATTCGTAAAGACGATCGTCTGCCCCCGGAATCCTTTCGAGGATTTCTTGGCAAATTCGGTGTCCACGAGTTCGCGGATATACTTGATTTTCTGAGCCCTTTCGACAAAAAACAGATGGCGTTCAAGGGGTACCGGCCGTTCTGCATAGGTGATCAGGTCTGCCTGGAGCTTCCTTGCGAGCGTCTGAGGGACGCCGATCGTTGCGGAAAGGTACAGGTACTGCGCCTGCGGGGCAAGATATTTCAGTCGCGCAATAAGACCGTCGACACGGTGTCCGCGATCCGGGTCCTCCAGCATCTGCACTTCATCGATAACGACCGTCCCGATATCCTTCAGCTGGTTACCGGATCGGAGGTAATGGTCTATCCCTTCATACGTGCCGACGACGATGGCCGCCCGCAGGTCCCGTTCGCCGACCGGTCGTGTTTCCGGAAGATTGAGGCGGCTTACACCGACGTGCAGGGCGACCTTCATCAATGATCCGTACCGCTCCCTGAACCGCTGGTATTTCTGGTTCGCAAGCGCGACGAGTGGCACGAGAAAGAGCATCCTTCCCCGTCCTTCCAGGAAGTTCTTTGCCCCCGCCATCTCCCCGATAAAGGTCTTTCCGCTTGCCGTCGCTGCCACCACCAGCAGGTGCCGTCCATTGAGCAGGCCGGCATCGACGGAAAGCTGCTGGGCAGGCATAAGACGTTCCACCCCTGCCAGCCGGACAAACGGTGCCGGCAGAGGGAGAGCATCGATCCGGGATGTTTCAAGGACCGGGTGTGCCTCGAGACGATCATAGAGGGTGCGGGACGTGTCCACCTTTTCCGGCTGTATCGCCGCGAGCACGCGGTCAAGATCCCGGTACTTTTCCAGGAGATGTTCGATATAGGAGAGGGACTTTGTCCCAAACCTCCCGAAAAACCCGACTTCGCGGCGAATCTCGCGGCGTGCGCATTCGAGGCAGACCGGTTCCCGGTTGAGGATATATGATGTTTTTTCATCGAGGGGCGTGAACCGATCGTCCAACAGGCAGATCCGGCAGATATTCACGTAGGTGAAGGGAATCTGCAGATCACGCAGAAAGGACTCAAATTTCGCATCGGACGTTGTGAGCTGCACCGGGTTGCCCCGCAACAGTTCGATCAGCTCTTTTGTCGGCGTGTTCCGGAACTGCTTTCTCCCGGGCTTATGCATCAGGTAATGCTTTGGACGCTCCCCTTTGGGGGTTGATGCAATTTCAACATGCCCGACACTGTGGACATGGTTTCCGTCGAGAAAAAGGACCCGGTACTCTCCTTTCCGGGGGTGGACAACAATTTTCATGGGACCGTCAGGTCATGGACAGCGTAGGCGAGTCCGACACTTTCAAGCCGTTTCAGAAAGTCGGTGAATTCCTCATCAACGATGATCAGTGCACAATCGAGCCCGTGGAATGCGGCCTCAATGACTGCTTCCCGTGCCCCAAAGAAAATATCTGCTTTCCTTCCGGCATTGTCCAGGGCTACCTGCGCCTCAAGGCCTACCGCGCCGACGACCGGAACATGTGCGATGACGTCCAGCAGATCCTGCTCCCGTACCTTTCGAGAGCCTCCACGTTCGACCCGCGGGACTTTGCACACATGGACCTTTCCCTCCCGGTGATCGATGATCCCGTTCAGCCGGGAGACTCCCACATCCTGGCCGGCATCGGCGTCCATGGTCACCGTTCCCATCGCTGAACGCTCTTCCTTCACGGCGTATAAAAGCCCATCCTGCATATACACACCGACGGTATCTCCCCTGCGGAGCGGTTCCTTTGCGATTGCAGTCCACACCGAGACCTGGTGAATGATATCCCGCCGGACATGGCGGGCATAGGTCTCCAGCGCTTCGGCGTGATTCAGCACCCACTCAATCCCCTCCCGGGAAACTTCGTACCGTCCTCTCCCCTGGGACGATACCTTCCCTTCTTCGACAAGTTCCCGGATATACTCAGAAACTGCCTGTGGGGTCACACCCAGTTTCGCAGCAATCTCCTGCTGCCGCACTGCCGGCTGGTTCTCTGCGACCTCAACAAGGATCTGGAACCGTGTCGCGTCGCTTTTGCTTCGTAAAATAATGTAAAGGGGATCCTCACTCAGATCGGTCAAGAAGAACCATTCCCTGCCCTTTCACATCCAGTTCGGGAATCCTCTTGGCAAGACCGCGGATGAAGATCGGGCTCACCCCGAACTTCCGGGCGAGATCATTGATGGAGGTGTTTCCGTTGCGGATCTCTCCTTCGATCTGTTCAACGATATTGCGGAGGCCTTCATCGGTCGATATCGCGATGTGCAGGATGTCGCCAAGATCCGTCATATTGCACTGGAAATTCGCCCGGAATTTACTATAGGTCGTACGGAATTCCCTCGTCGGCTTCTTACCGGGCTGGGGCATCCTCCACTGCTCTTCAATCAGGTTCCCTTTCTTCAGTATCGTGATACATTCGGCGACGCAAGCACTTTCTGCCAGCGTGCAGAGCTCTTCCTCGGTCATCCAGTTCTTATTGAGAAGCTCATAAATTTCCTTGAATTTGTCTTTATTAAAACAAACAAGGAGAGGAATCATTTCTATTGGATCGTTCACTATCCTGATATGCCCCATCACGGTACAACCCTAGTATTATAAAGCCTTATAACTCAATAAATCTTTTTTAGAACTTTTAATGCGGACGCGTGGCACGATCGTCATCCGGGGAATCGTCCAGGGCGTCGGATTCCGCCCCTTTGTTTTTTCTCTTGCAGAGAAATTCGGGATTACCGGTTCCGTCAAAAATCTGGGGAGTGAGGTGGAGATCCATGCCTTTGGACCGCGGTTCGAAGAATTTTTACAGGAGGTCTCTACAGGGACTCCGCTTTCCGTGATCGATTCGGTTGCGGTGCATGACCTTGCGGGGCCAGCGCCTCCTGCATTCAGGATACTGGACAGTACTGAAGGCGGCAGATCCGGCTTCATCCCATCTGATGTCGCAATCTGTCCCGCATGTGTTGGAGACATCTTCCGGAATGGGAGCCGGTATGAAGGATACTGGGCGACTTCCTGTGTAGATTGTGGCCCCCGGTACAGTATCATCCGCGCAATCCCGTACGACCGGGGACGGACATCGATGGGAGTATTTCCCACGTGTGCGGCGTGCCAACGGGAGTACACGGACCCTGCGTCACGAAGGCATCATGCACAGACCATTGCCTGCGACACGTGCGGGCCGTCCCTGCGTTTGCTGGGAAAAGACGGGAATCCGGTGTCAGGGGAACCGGTGCGCGAAGCAGCACGGCTCCTTGACGAAGGCCATATCATTGCGATACGGGGGCTTGGCGGATTTCATATCGCCTGCATTGAAGAGTCCTCCTGCACCCTGAAACAGCGCCTCGGGAGAACCGAACAGCCGTTTGCCGTTATGATCCGAAAGGATCATGTTGCAGACATCGTCGATCCGAACAATTGGGACTGGGATGCCCTCACTTCCCGCATGCGTCCGATCGTCGTAATCCCGAAAAAGGACCCTTCCGCTCATGCCGGTATATCCAACCTGCATAACCTCGGAGTCATGCTCCCGTACACGGGGCTGCACCATCTGCTCTTTGCCCGGTTGCAGTACCCGCTCCTCATCATGACGAGTGCGAATGTCCCGGGGTACCCGATGATCACCGACACCGCACGTGCCGTGCGGGAACTGCAGGGAAAAGCAGATTATTTCCTGGTTCACGACCGCGAGATCGTCAACCGCTGCGATGACTCTGTCGTCCGTGACGGGTATATCATTCGCCTTTCCCGGGGCCTCGCGCCAAAGAGGATGAAGATCGACCTGGGGCCACGGTGCATTCTCGGTGTTGGACCTGAACTGAACGCCAATGCAACCATCTACCGCGACGGGTTCAGCATAACCTCACCGCATATCGGTCATGTACGCAACCCCCCGACCCTCGCGTACCTCAAAGAGACGATTGAGAACCTCAGTTCTCTGCTAGGGGCGAGGTTCGAGATTATTGCCCACGACCTGCATCCTGCCTTTCTCTCGACCCGCTACGCCCGGGAACTGGCACTGGAGTGCGGGGCGATGCTGGTGCCGGTACAGCACCACCGGGCGCATATCGCTGCGACGACACTGGAGCCCTGCGTGGGCATTGCGATCGATGGTGTTGGGTATGGTGATGACGGAAAGGTATGGGGAGGGGAGATTTTTGCAGGGCAGGCACCGCATTTGTCCCGGGTAGCCCATCTGGAGGAGGTCCCGATGCCCGGGGGTGACCTTGCAACGCAATTCCCGGAGCGGATGCTCTATGGCATCCTCCGCAATACCGACTGCCTGGAACTTCTGGCACAGCGGGGATGGAACCCGACACAGCTTGGGGTGCTCGAACGGCAGGTCGAACGCAGGGTGAATGTCGCATGGACCAGCTCCACCGGAAGAGTGCTGGATGCCACCGCAGCCCTTCTGGGCATCTGCCGGGAACGCACCTACGATGGTGAGCCCGCCATGCGTCTTGAATCGGTCGCCATGGGGGGACATCCGCAGGACTGGGACATTATTATCTCCCGCCAGAACGGGTCCCGTATCCTTTCAACCAGATCACTGCTGAACGAAGCCCTGGCACGCTACCGTGCACTGGATGGTGCCGGCTCCCCGGAATACGGCAAGGGAGTTGCCGATATCGCTGCTTCCCTCCAGCATAACCTCTCCCGTGGAATCGCACAGCTGGCGATCGAGGCTGCCGGGGAACAGGACTTCCCGAGAATTGCAGTGAGCGGAGGGGTCGCCTACAACCACCAGATCCGCACCACTATAGAAAATGCAGTACGGCGGGCCGCCCTCTCCTGCGTACTGAACCGTGAATTTCCCCTCGGTGACGGCTGCATCTCCTTTGGTCAGTGTGTAACGGCCGGTCTCCTGGCAAAAGATAGATAACGTATGCTCTTCCGAAAGGGTTTACCATGCAGTTTCCGCTGACCGGTACCATCCTTCCCCGTGGCCCCTTCGACTTCTCCCGCAGTATGCAGATTTTTTCCGGCGGCGACCCGCACATCCAGAACTTTGCAGAGGGAATATTCTGGCAGGTCGTACACCTCGGAACCGAACCAGCCCTCCTCTGCGTCCGCGGGCGGGGGGATGTTGAAGCCCCCATCCTCGACTATTCTGTACTCGCCTCCCCGGATCTTACCCTTGTGCAGAGGACAGAGGGAGGAAGAAAAGCCACCCGCATTCTCTCCCTTGATATCGATCTGCAGGCGTTCTACCAGGAAATGCAGGGTGATCCGGTTCTCGCCGCGATTACCCGTCGGCTTCGCGGCCTGGTCAATCCAACCACCGAGAGCGTATTCGAAGCCCTGGTCGCTTCCATCATCGAACAGCAAATCTCCCTGCAGGTCGCGTGGAGTATGCAGGAACGGCTCATCCGCACATTCGGCGGAACGATCCGGATCGGGACCCGGGCCTATTTCGCGTTCCCGTCTCCGCAACAGCTTGCCGGA
>JAJRCL010000016.1 GCA_028679035.1 Methanomicrobiales archaeon
AAAATTAGGCTTACATATCAAATAGTAATATTCATATAATAAAATGAAAAATTGTAATTGAACCTATAAATAATATATAAACTTATTTAAATTTATCCGTTAAAATTAACGACTAATTAAGAAAATATCATTGGAAACGTATATTTTTATACTATCGCGAAATATTTCACCTTGCCAACAATCGATGGAGGCACACTGAGATGAAAATAAAAATTATGATGGTATTGCTGCTTCTTGCGCTCCTCGGCGGAGTTGTCCAGGCAGCAGATTTCCCAAATCTTCCACCGGGAACTGGTGTTGAGCTCGACGTCGTTGCGTTCGGCGATTTGCAACCGCTTCCATGGCCCCTTTGGTATCTCCAGGAACAGTTTACGGGAATACCTGATGGATTTGATATTGCAGACGGCAACGTGTATGACGGATGGTGCGCTGACCCCGATACGGGAATTGCACTCAGTCATGAGTACGATGTCGTCAACTTTTACAACTCTTACGATGCTCCGGATTCCCTGTTCCCGGCTTCTATCGCAGGACCGGTGAATTATATTATCAATAACAAAGCGAACTATCCCGGAGTAACGCTCAGTGAAATTCAGGCTACCATCTGGTACTTTACCAACGGGATCGACCTGACAAGCGGATCTTATAAAGGTCTGAATTGGGATCCGGTCCTTGCCAACCAGATCAAGAATGATGCGGTGGCGAACGGTGACACATTCGTACCCTCATCGGGAGATGTTATTCTCATCATTGTAGAAGCAAACAAACAGGTCTCTCCCTATGATCCTACCCAGCTGACCATGATCGAGCTCACCGTTCCGGATTTCCAGGGTCATACCCCCGGATTCTGGAAGAACCATCCGGAGGCGTGGAATGGATACGCTCCCTCGGACCTGGTAACAGATGTATTCAGCGTGCCGGCGGGACTGTACGGATCCGGCAAGAAAGACATGAAGAGTTCGGACACCCTCATCCAGGCACTCGCCTATGAAGGAGGATCCGGCGACGCAGGCGGTGCACGAATACTGTTACGTGCGGCTACTGCAGGGCTCCTGAATGCTGCGGATCCTGACATGAACTACCGGTATTCTGAGACCTATATTATCACGGCAGTAAACCAGGCTCTGACCGGGGATCGGGACAGTATGATTGCCCTTGCTGCTGATCTTGACGCATGGAACAATGCGGGTTTCCCTTAAACGAGGATCCCGTTAATTTTTTTTCACCGGGGGACGTTCGAAATCCCTGGAATTAATCGCTGTGCTCCAGATTGAATTTTGAAAAATTTGGTCCCAGAATGCGAACGTATAACTCTCTGTCTTTCTGACCTGCCAAAGAGAAATATCTGCCAGTTGATGATAAACCGACGAGTGACGGAAGTACCGAGAGAATTCCAATTAACAACCCTTATCTTGCACAATCGTTAAGGTTCTGCTCCTGAATGATCGCAGGTCAAAACCGCGCAGAATCCCAGACGATTGCCGTCATTCTTCTCATTTCAATTACAGTTCTCCTCGCCCTTCTTGTGCTCCTGATGTTTCGTTTCCCGGCGATGACGTGGGGTGGACCGCCGGCGATCTTTGTGATTACTGACGTATACCATACGAGCGACCAGTTTCCCTATCGCATGAATTACGACAGCCGCGTGGTGCTTGTCCATAATGGTTCCATCGTCGCGAAGAATGACGATTTGCGGGCATACTTTTACCGCGACGATATGCCAATTCCGGCGGTCATTACAACCATGAACGGATACCGGTTCATCCAGACACGGCATTTTGGTGTCCAGTGGATAGGTGGATCCGGGTGTGCCGGGGACACCTGGGCACCCGGTGAACACCTTGTCATTGATTTTACTGACGGGACGTTTCGTCCCGGGGACGTGGTGCGGATCGATGTTGTGCAGAAGTGGAGCAGCGTGGTCATCTCCCGCCATACTCATATCGCCTGACCGGGACTTGCAGGTATCCCGGATTGCTCTTTTTCCGGGCAATGGACGACCGCCCGGGCTGTGAGACGTGCGACCCGCACCGGTTCAGGAACTTTTCCGTCATAGGTGAACTGGTCACACAGCAGTGCCGCTTCATGAAACGGGATGCCCCATGCACGGAGGTATATCGTGGATCCCGTATGCAGCAGGAATGCCGTTCTTTCCCCCAGGTGCCGGTATGCTGCGAGGCGCTGGTCATCACCGGGAAAGTGACGGATAATATCTCGCTCCAGCCCCTCGGATGCTTCATAGGTGATCGATAGAACCGGAAGGTCCGTTTCCCGGGCAATACGGGCCGGATCAAGGATATTGTACCAGGCGATAACACACCCGGAGATCAGGAGGCAGTTGACATCGCGCCGGTGCAGGCTGCGGTACAGACGCAGCACCCCCTCGGTCGCATCCGTCCCTCCCACCGTAATCGGGGCAAAGGCAACACCATCCACGCGCAGGTCCTTTCGCATGACCACCCCGGCAAGAAGGGATCGTGTCCTCCCGCTGAAGCTTTCCGCAATGCCAAGGGCGCGCAGCCCGCCCTTTGCGATGTGCATGCAAGCACTTATGACACAGCATTTAATTATACTATACCGATGAGGTTCGGGAAGGAAGAGGTCTGCGTTTTTATCCCAGCGCTCAATGAAGCCCCGACCGTTGGAGAGCTCATAACAAATTTTCGCAACCACGGGTTTACGACGATCTTTGTCATGGACGGGAATAGTATCGACAACACGGCAGAAATCGCAAAAACTGCGGGGGCTGTCGTCCAGGTCCAGTCCGGCAAGGGCAAAGGAAACGCAATACGGGAAGCTCTTACAACAATCCAGTCACCGTACGTCCTTATGGTAGACGGGGACGGGACGTATACTCCCGATGATGCAGAAAAAATGCTCGATCCCCTGTCTCGCGGGTATGATCACGTGATCGGGGATCGGCTGTGTTCTCCGGACCCCGGATCGTTTTCCCGGTTAAATCTCCTGGGGAACCAGCTGATCAACCTTCTTTTCAAGATGGCACACGGCAAGGATCTCCACGATATTTTGTCCGGATACCGGGCTTTTAGCCGGGAATCTTTCACCCAGATGCGCCTGTACGAATCCGGTTTCGGCATCGAGACCGAAATGTCGGTCGAAGCCGTACGAAATAACCAGCGTATCGCCGTGGTCCCTGTCCACTACCGGAAACGAACCGGGACGCACACAAAACTCTCACCGCTCAACGACGGACTGAAGATAGCCACAACTATCTACCGGCTTGCAAAGGTGAACAACCCGATTTTCTTTTTCGGCCTGATGGGCGCCCTGATGGCGATCCTCGGAAGCCTTGTCGGCGTGTATGTCATCCTGGAATGGCTGCAGGGAATCGATCATATTCCTCTCACCATTCTCACGGTGCTCCTGATCATGGTTGGTTTTGAGATCTTCATGTTCGGCGTGATCAGTGATCTTATCCTGGGATTCCACCGCGAAGTCATCCGGGAAATCCAGCTGTTGCAGCCGCCGAAAAAGTAAGCTCGGACAGATCCGTAAGAATGCAAACGACAGCAATATCGCCGTGGATATGAAGGTCGTTTGCGGCCAACGTCTCTGCAATGGTTCGGTTATTTTTCCCCGGGGCCGAGTCTTCCGAGGATCTGCAGTATACGGCACGCGTGTTCCGCGGCGGAGGTAACCAGGTACGCTTCCTCAAGCGTGGTACCGGCAGCAAAGGTCCCATGACCGCGTGCAACAGCAATCGGACCGTCCTGCAGTGCCTTTGCCACCACTTTGCCGAGAATTTCCGATCCGCACGGACCATCGACGACGGGTATGGAGGGGCACAGGATCAGACCTTCGGCATCAATAGGCGTGATGACCGCCCGGGTGAATGATGCAGCGATCACATTGGGCGGGTGAGTGTGCAGCACCGCTTTATGATGGGTTGAACGGAAGATCTCGGCGTGCACCCGCCACTCGTGGGAGGCTCCGGAAGGGACTTCCCCCGAATCGGGAACAAAGATGAGATCCCCTGGCTGGTCAAGATAGGCACCACTTTTTTTGACCCAGAAACCGGCCTCTCCGCGGAGTGCGAAATTACCGAAGTTGCCGGTAACGAGCCCCTCCATGACGACCCGCTTTCCTACGCGATCGATCGTTTTATCCTGCATTCTGAACACTTCCTGCTGCTGCAGAATCTTCGCCCATATTCGACGAAGGCTGCGTGGGCCGTGCGATAGCTTTCAGCAGTCGCCGGCAGCTCCTGCATAATGCGATCCTGGAGAGCCATTCTCCGGGATCGTATTCCTCCGCAAGCGCAGATCCGCTGTGTATACGCATCCATCACAAAGACCATCCTTCCGAAGCCGAAACAGAGAATGCTTTCTGCCGTTTCCTCCCCGATCCCGGCAATCCGCAGGAGCTCTTCCCGGAGGTTCTCCGTTGTTTCTGCTGCCATGCCTTCCAGACCACCGGGACGCTCCTGGACATGTCGCGCGAGGGCACGCAACCGGCGGGCTTTTACCCGGTAGAATCCGGTGCAGCGGATCGCCTTTTCCAGCATTGCGTTCTCGCACTGCACGATGCCGGCCATATCTGCTATCCCGATCTTCTTCAGCTGCCCCAGCCCGCGGTCAACATTTTCCCAGCGTGTCTGCTGGGTGAGCACGGCGCCTATCATCACCTCTTCGCGATTTCCCTTCCACCAGTCTTTCTTCCCGTACGGGATCACGGTGGCAAGGACCCTCCTGATGTTACAGGAACCGGATTCCGACATCGCGCATTTTGTTGAACCGGGCGATATTGAGAAGGAGCGGGGTGATGCTCTCCACCATCGATGCGGTGGTGAGCGGTCCTGCATCAAACGCAGTCAGGGATGGTATCCCGTTCGCGAGATCCATGACACCCTTTTTGGCCCCGGGATCGTTACCGCATACCGCAACCGAATATTCAAGGGGATGATCGATCTCCTTCCATTTCTGTGATGAGATATTGTTGAAGGCTGCGCACACAAAG
Source organism: Methanomicrobiales archaeon (assembly GCA_028679035.1). Lineage (GTDB taxonomy): Archaea > Halobacteriota > Methanomicrobia > Methanomicrobiales > JACTUA01 > JAJRCL01. The sequence goes on from JAJRCL010000016.1 coordinate 4,978, forward strand.
GCACCGGGCAGCAATCCCTGGATCATCATCGCCGCTGAGCCCTCCGGAGGAGGGGCGAACACGAAATGGTCTATTTTCTGCATCGGGTTCACCGGGCTTATCACAATTTTACGGTCGAAACCGGTGAGGGATTTCAGCGTCACAAGAACATGCTGGAAGGGAATGGCCGTAACGACAATATCCGCCGAATCGACGGCACCCTGGTTGTCGGTGCCCGTGCACCGGCAGGGAATCCCCTTAACATCAAGCGCCGCTACGCACCGGTCGCTGACTTCGCATGCCTTCACTTCCTCCCGGGACCCGAGAAAGACTTCATGCTGCTGGGAAAGGCGCAGCGCCATTCCTTCGCCAATGTCCCCGGTTCCGCCGACAATCCCGATTTTCACGCTATTCCACCAGCGGCGTCAGCATGGATTCGAGTTCGGCCGCTTCGGTCACGCCTTCGAGCATGTGCATGACTTTTCCGTCTTTTTCGATGATAAGTGTGGGGACAACCTGGATCCCGTACTTATCAGCTTCATCCATATGTTCGTCGACATTGACCTTGCGTACGTCCACTTTTTCGCCAATTTTTTTCTTTAATTCATCGATGATCGGTCCCTGGCGCCGGCAGGGGCCGCACCAGTCGGCGTAAAAATCGATTAAAACGGGTTTTCCCAATTCAGACTCACCAGATCTGTTCTGAGGGTCAAAGAATAGATAAAGGTTGTTGTTTTTCGGGTGACGTTTTCCTCCTCCGAGGAGGGGATGTCCGTCACTTCTTCTTTCTGCCTTTCGCTTCATCTGCTGCCGGAGGATTCAGCGAGAGGATCTGCATGATAATCCTCCCATATGCCGGCCGCGTAATACCGATACCGACCAGAACACCGAGGATCGTGATAATTGCAAACCCGCGGAGTGTCGAAAGCGGCATCAGTGCAAGGGGGACCATGGCGATGAATACCGTTGCAGCAGAGGCCACGATGATCGTAAGTGCTCTCGACAGCCGTTTCAGGTAGAGGTTCGGCGAGGGAACCTTCCCTTCGTGCAGGATCTCGTCCGTGATGATCACCAGCTGGTCGATGCCGGTCCCGAGTACCGCGATCAGGCCAGCGATGGACGCGAGATCCAGTTGCAGGATGAACCTTGAGATGCCGAGGAGAATGATGATCTCTGAGGCATTGATGAACACCATGGGGAGAACGATGCCGGGCTCCCGGTACCGGTAATATATCACCAGTCCGACCGCGAGGAGAGCAAAAACCCCGGCAAGGATGGACATGGTCTTGAACTTCTCCGAGAGCGGCGCAGGGATGAACCAGGAGGATCCGGCAATAACGTCCACCGGCAGAGCCCCGGCCCGCAGGTGAATTTCAAGGTTCCGGGCAGCGGTCAGCCCGGCATCCCCGGATCCCGTTGATGCAGAAAGCTGGCGCACCACATTGTTCTGCAGTTCGGTGGCGAGATCCGGTGAAAGCGGGGCACTGTACACGGTCAGGTTATCCAGGATCATCATGAGTTCATGATCTTTTGGATTGGTCACCGCCCCAGTTGCGATACATGCCTCCCGGAAAGCAACGGCTCCTTCATCGGAAAGGGTAAAGGGAACAGCCCAGACCTGGTTCGCCGGTCCCGTCGAGGGTACACCGACGCTGGTGATCGCATCCCCGTACAGGACATGCTGGGTCTGGTTCCCGGCAACGACGATGCGGATCTCAAACCTCCCCTGTTTGCCCACGATCGCCTGGGCTTCCTGCAGGCTGGTACCGGCCAGTTCCACGATGACATAGTTGGTGACACCGGACAGGCTGGTGAGCGTCGTCACCCGGGCACCCTGTGTGCCTAATGCATTGACCTTGTTTTCCAGGATGCGTTTGATCTCTTCGCCGGTTGTCTGTGAGACTCCCTGCTCATACGACGTGAGGGTGCCGCCATTCTCGGTACAGATGCGGGCAAGATCGTCACGCGGAATCAGTGCGCGGACTTCCATCCGGTTTGGTTCGATCTGGTAGACCTCGGCATCCGTCGCATTGCGCACGTCCTGAATAAAGGCATCCACAGAACGGGTGGTCTGGAAACCGACAACCGCGGCCTTGAACTCCAGCTGCAGCGATGTACCGGACTGCAGCTCGAGCCCGTACTGCAGGTTTGTTTCCAGCTTCCCGTTTTCAAAATGCGGGTAGATGGCAATGATGGATCCCAGTACGAGGATAATGAGAAGGGCTACCCGCCAGTCCTTCAGGATGGCGATCATATTTTCCCGCTTCATTTTGTGCCCCCGGTGCGGGAAGCATTCTGTTTCGTTGCGCCTTTTTTCGGAACATCCTGTTTTGATTCTCCGCGCCCGCCCAGATACCATTTGATGATCGCGGCGTTCGTAAGCCAGGTGTTCATGATATCGAATGCAAGACCGAGCAGGAGTACCGTCGATATCTCATTGATGATCAGGATGTTCCCGTACCAGGAAACGACCCACATCGCCGCCGCCGCAGCAATGGCCGTGCTGGTCATAATGATACCCGTGTGGAATGCCCCTGCCAGCTTGTCTTCCAGCTTTCCCTGCCGTTTGATGGTCCGCATGGTGAGGAGGATATCGCTGTCCACCGAATACCCGATCAGCATCAGGAGGGCTGCCGTTGTGCCCAGCGTCAGGGGAAGCCCGAGCACGTTCATCGCGGCAGCGGTCATTGCGATGTCCGCGAATGCAGAGAGGACGACCGCTGCCGAAGGCACAAAGGAGCGGAAGGTGATGAAAACAACCACCGTCATGCCGATGAACGAGAGCAGCAGCGCTTCAAGTGCAAGCCCCTGAAGGTTTTTCCCGAATGACGCCCCGATATGGAAAATATTCGAATCGGGATATCGTGTGTCGATAAGGGCATTCAGGGCCGTCGTATCATCCATCGCACGGAATTCGAGGTACTTTCCGTTCGTGACATCACGGACCGTTTCCAGAGGATAACCGCTGAAAACCGCGAATATCTGCTCGGTCGTTTCCGTCGTCGTGATCGTTACCGTCTCCCCTCCGGTAAAATCGATACCCGGCCGGACCGGAAGGCCGGTGGATGCCATAGTGATGGCGAGAGAAATCAGCGCAAGCACAAGCAGGATCAGGGGTATAATGACCATCTGCTTCGGTGTATAGCGATTGACGTCATAAGCGGGGAGCTGCATATCGTATTCATTTTGTCATGATCCCTTAAGGTGATTTCTCCCCTCCCGGCATATTCCCATCCGGGTTTCCGTAGAGTAACCTCCGGTTGCGCAAAATGCGGGAGATAATCCATTCTCCAGCCAAAAGAGGGTCTGTGCACGTTCCGCTATGAATATTTTCAGGAAAATAAATGAAAACCTTTATATAAATCTCATGATCAACGCGGACTATGCGATTTCCGTCTGAAATCATAAGGAAAGATATCGAAGCCCGCCTACGGGCGTATCTCTCCCGCGATAGAACTGGTGTCAGACGAGAACTGCTCGCTCTCTTCATCCGCATTAAATCGCTTACCATTCCCCAGATCTATGAAGCCCTGCACCGGCGCTTCTCCATTTCCTACCACTCAGTCGCCTCGATGGTCGGAATTATCGCCTCCCGTCTTGGGATCCTGCGGGCGAGCAAGAACCCGGAAGGGACAAACATGCTCTATGAACTGCGGGAAAAGTATGTAGAGATGGTCCGCCAGATCGTCCGGACGACCTGAATTCCCGGTATCCATGCAGGACGATACAGACCAGGATACCCCGGTCTTTGATTTTACCGTCACGGAAGAGGTCCGGGAATATATCCGCTCACGACCGTGCGACCAGCGGTTGTGCACTTCGTGCGGTGGAGCTGTTCTCCTTCCGGTCACCCTGAAACCGCCAAAACCGTCGGATTTCCAGATCGTTCTCAACGACCGCACCCTCTACATCTCCCGTTTTCAGGCCCGGTATATCCGCACGATCCATGCCGGCATGATCCCCCGGTTTTATCGCCACCGCTGACATGGTATCATTGCCATGGCAATTGTTGAACTTCCACATACCGCCGACGTAATGTTCCGGATCACTGCGGACCGGATCGAAGGGCTGTTCGAAGATGCGGTCAGGGCAATGTTCCAGACGATGTACGGTTCCTGTGCCGTAACGCCGTCTCTGGAAAGACAGATTTCTCTGTCGGCTGACGATCCCGAGATGCTGCTCGTGGACTTTCTCTCCGAGCTGCTGTACCTTTCCGAGGTGGAAGATCTCGTCATCTGCGCAGCATCGGTTTCTCTCGACGGGACAACACTCACGGCGACGGTGCGGGGTGAGCCGTTCGACCCGGCCCGGCACCAGGGCCGTGAGATTAAGGGCATATCTTTTTCCAACCTGCAGATCCACAAAAAGGACGGGGAGTATGTACTGGAAATCATCTTTGACGTGTGAGGGATGCGTGTGGAACGGACGATAACCCGGATAAATGCATACGAGTGGGAAATCCCGATCGGTTATACGCCCGGGATGCGGGTGCCGGCCCGGTTTTTTCTTTCCGAGGCACTGCGTACGACGCTCGAAGACGGGGCTCTCAACCAGCTGGCCAACGTTGCAACACTTCCGGGCATCGTGAAGTACGCTCTTGCCATGCCCGACATTCACTGGGGATATGGATTTCCCATCGGTGGTGTCGCGGCCTTCCGGCGGGAGGACGGGATTATCTCTCCCGGAGGTGTCGGGTTCGACATCAACTGCGGCGTCCGTCTTATGACCACCCCCCTCGTCGTCACGCAGCTGGACAAAAAACGGGAATTAATTGAGACGCTCTACCGCGAGGTCCCGACCGGAGTCGGGGCAAAATCGATGCTGCGGTTATCCGGTAAAGAGCTCGAGGAAATGATGCAGCAGGGATCGGCATGGGCCGTGGAACACGGGTATGGTATCCCGCAGGACGTCGATCACTGCGAAGAGGGAGGGAATATGCCGGGGGCGGACCCCGGCCAGGTGAGTGCAAAGGCACGCCAGCGGGGAATGCCCCAGAGCGGCACCCTGGGGGCCGGCAACCATTTTCTGGAAATACAGGAAGTCAAGGAGATCTATGATCCCACCGCGGCGGCAGCGTTCGGGCTGAAACCGGGGCAGATCTGTGTGATGATCCACTGCGGATCCCGCGGGCTCGGGCACCAGGTCTGCACCGATCACCTGAAAATCCTTGATGCCGCTACCCGCCGGTATGGGATTACTCTTCCTGATCGGCAGCTGGCGTGTGCGCCGGTCAGTTCTCCCGAAGG
>JAJRCL010000137.1 GCA_028679035.1 Methanomicrobiales archaeon
ATCGCCGACCCGCATGAGATCGCCAATGTAGCCGGTGCCGGGGGTATCGGTTTCATGCTTGCCGAACGGCCGGGTGCCTGTATCGATATACGGTACCTCCTTCCTTCCTGTGTTCCGGCAACACCCCTGGATGAGGGAGGTGCGACACTGGATGCGCGGGATCTTGAGCGGTTTATCGGGTGTGATGGAATACAGGGTCTTGGCGAAATGATGAACGTTCCCGGTGTCCTTGCCGCAGATCCTGCCATCCGGGAAAAACTCCGGCTCTCCCCGCTCCGGGAAGGTCACGCCCCCCTGCTCACCGGACATGATCTGAACGCCTATATCCTTGCCGGTCTGCAAAGTGATCATGAATGCACCGTCCGGGAGGAGGCAGAAGAGAAACTCCGGGCCGGGATGTACATTTATATCCGTGAAGGATCAACCGAACGAAATATTGCCGATCTTATCGGCCTGGTGACCCCGAAAACCGTGGCACGGTGCTGCTTTGCATCAGATGACTGCCATGCGGATATCCTTTATGAGAACGGTCATATCGATCGCTGCGTGCGCCGGGCGATCGAGTGCGGGCTTGAACCGGAACTTGCCATCCGGATGGCAACACTTTCTGCTGCAGAAAGGTTCGGATTGTCCGATCGCGGAGCTCTCACCCCTGGCCGTCGGGCAGATTTCTGTGTTATTGAGGATCTGGACCGGTTTATCGTAAAAAAAGTTTTTGTGATGGGAAAAGAGGTTTATCCGGTTCGTTCCGTCCCCGGCGCCCTCCCTCAGTCACCCTTTACCCGCAGGGTTCCTCCTGCGTCTGAACTGCAGGTCACGGGCAGCGGGGAAGCCCGTGTGATCGGGCTTGTACCCCGCCAGATCATTACAGAATCCCTCCGATACAGGATAACCGCGCAGGATATCCCCGATTTAACCCGTGATATCCTGAAAGTGGTTGTCTGCAGCCGGTACCGGGACAGGGAATGTGCAGTCGGACTGGTCCATGGTTTCTCGCTGGAGCAGGGGGCGATCGCATCCAGTATCTCCCACGATGCACACAACATCATTGCTGTCGGGACGAGCGATGCTGAAATACTCAAATCGATCGGAGAAGTAATCCGCTCTAGGGGTGCGATGGTGGCTGTTATGGGGGAAACGCCGACAACCCTCCGGCTTGATTGCGGCGGACTGATGTCCACCTTACCGTATCCCGACGTTGTAAAGAGGTTGGAGGAGCTTCATGCGGTCACTGATCGTATGAACAGCACCGATGATCCTTTCATGTACCTCTCGTTCCTTGCCCTGACCGTGATTCCCTCTCTGAGGATCACGGACCACGGGCTGTTTGATGTTGCGGAAAATGCACACGTCCCGCTCTTTGTCCAATAAAACCCCCCCTCACGCAAACAGCACGATAATAATCGCGCCGGCGACCATCAGGGCAGCACCCGTCAGTCTTTTCCGGGTTTCATTCTCGGAAAAGACCAGCGTGCCGTACAGGACCACGAAGATGATGCTGAGGCGTTTTATCGCAATGACATAGGGGACAATCTGCAGCGTGTAGGCAACATTAATTGATGCAGCCTCGATGGCGACGAACAGGCCAAGAATGAGAATAAGAGGGAGATATTTTTCTGACGGGAATTCCCGGACACCTGATCCGGGTGCACCAGATTCTATTCCTGCCGGTCTTCTGAAAAGACACGGTCCGGCATGAATCTGGGAACAGGCAGCAATAAGAATAAATGTGACCCCGATAGCAAGCACCGTGAGCGCCATACCGAAGAACGGGTCTGAATTGAGCATCGCAATTTTATCAAAATTGATCGATACCGCAAACAGGAACGCGACGATGAGCATATACCAGCTCCCGCGGTTCCGGAGCATTGATCGTACAGGGTCAAGGGGATGTTCATCTGCAGAAGATATATTCAGGACATAGGATCCGACCACGATGGTACAGATGCCCACCACTCCCATAGCCGAGGGAACTTCGTTGAGGAGGAGATAGGAAGTGACGAGGAGAATCACCGGTGTGAACGAGAGCATGGGAATGGAGAGCGAAAGATCGGTGGATGACAGGGCTTTGAAGATCAGGGAGAGGCTGATAATATTCAGGACAGCAGTAACCGCAACTGCTGAATAAAGATCCTCTCCAATGACCGGAAATCCCCGTATGGCAGAAAAGGTCAGCAGCAGGAGGCCCCCGCAGGTGAATCCGACTCCTGTCAGGACTTTTGGATCCAGCGTTGCGATGTGCTGCTTGATGATGATGAAATAACTGGCGTTGGCGATGGCTCCAAGGAGCGCCAGGAGAATCCAGAGCATAAACAGAAAATCCGGAATAACGGTTTTGTCTTCATCACATATCGGGCTTGTTATTCCACCCGGGTACCCTGATATCGTGATTATCGGAAAAGGTGAAGCGGACCGTCCTTTGTTAAGAATTCTCAATGGCCGGGATCCTGAACCGTACAGCGTATCGTCCCGAACCCCTGCGAAACCGACTGCCCGATTCCCAGGTAATCAGGTATCCGGAGATTTGTGCTGAATGTCCCCAGGAAGACCATGACATTTTCCCGATGAATCCGATCTCGTCTGAAACGTACCCTGCCCGTGCACACAAGGGGAGCAGGCAGATCATAGTCAAGGGACCTGGCCAGCGTGCGCACGTGACCAGTGAGGAGTTTTTGCATGAAAGCATCCCGCTCCGGCTTTCCCTTCAGGTCATAGAATTTTTTTGCGTTCTGCTGGTTCAGTGCAAGCCAGGGTGTAAGGAATTCATAGGTAAGGATTTTGTCTGAGATGCCAAACTCCTCCTTCCTGATCTCCGGGTCCCGCCCTGATATGATGCAGCTGGTCTCGCCAGACCTGACTTCCTCCTTGCCCTCTGAAACCTCCCGCAGGAGATCTGCACCCTGGCCGATACCGATCACCATGAGGGTGTGTTTGACCTGTTTGCAATGCACGACCGGATAACGGTGAATAAATCCGGGAGCGGAATCCTTGTGGAGTCTGGTGTAATCAGCTGATTTTTTATGAAAATAAGAGCGTAACTCATCGAGGGAGAAACAGAGCGGGTTTGATGGCTCGAGGGTGATGGTAAAGATCGGGAGGATCATGGAAACAGTATCTTATTGGAACCGGGATCTACATAATCCTGTTTCAGATTTTCCCCGATAAAACCTCTGGTGTACAATTTTTGCAGGGTTCCCGACAGACCCCAAAATACTTGATCGATCCATAAAAAATATCCGGCACTTGCAGCATGAGCGAAAAATATTTTTTTGCTCTGTAGAAACGGGCATGAATCTATGGGGGTCACACCCAAACCATGAAAATCGTAATGTATACGATGGAACCC
>JAJRCL010000138.1 GCA_028679035.1 Methanomicrobiales archaeon
CGCCTGGGCATTGAAACCAAGAGAGGCTGCACGGGCTGATCCCACGAGGTTCTTGCGATAGTTTACTTCGGCCATGGTGCGGGGATCGGTCTTGAATACGTCCCGGATCAGGTAAGAATCGAGCTGCACACCTGCCACCACCGTCTTTCCCCTCCCGAGGATCGTATTGATTGCTGCCGGTTTTTTATCGGTGCACATATTTCCCGACAGCGCAACGAGGCGGGCACCGGTTGCTTCTTCAATGATCCCCGCCACTTTTTCACTCGCTATCGTCACCATGTTCATTCCCATCGCATCCTTGGTGTCGAATTCCATCCGTACGAACACACTGGTTCCCGCAACAGAGGCACTGGCCCCAAGGAATTTCCCATGCGTTGTTGTTGCCTCGGCAGCCGATTGCATCTCGGGGATATGCTCCTGCACCCAGCGCACGGTTGCTGCAGCATGCGTAACGTCTTTGGCTGCAAACACCGGCGCCCGCGTCATACCGTCCCGCAAAATGGCTACCTGCGCTCCACCTGCACGGGAGACGGCGGAACACCCCCGGTTCACGGAGGCCACGAGCGCCCCTTCCGTTGTGGCGAGAGGGAGGTAAAAACTGCCCCGCGCGTACTCTCCCCGTACTGCAAGAGGGCCGGCCACGCCGACCGGAACCTGCACCGTCCCGATCATGTTCTCGATATTCCGCTGCACTACCCGTTCAATATCGATCGTGAAGGCACCGATGTGATGTAATCCGACACCCTGTTCCTTCTCAAGGAATTCCCGTCGTATCCGCACCGCGTCCTGCACGGGGAGCTCCTTTTCCAGTGCGTGCAGCTTGAGCGCACCCGATTTTATCCGCTCAAAGTACCCATCCATGCATAACTGTGGACGCAATAACTAAAGATGGGTGGTGATCCCCTGCAGCAGTGGGGAATCAAAGTCCACCGGTCCCGTGGCGAAACGGTGCGCCGTACCCTCCTTGGTGAAGGGGCGATTGACCCGGCACTCCGCCTTCGTACGGAAGGTGAGTACCTGATCCTGCCGCTTACCTCCTTTCGTGCGGGGGCAGAGCGATTCGATTTCGAAACCCTTCCCGCAACCGGGGAACTGATCCGGCACGAGCTGATCGGCGGGATCGCACTCGCGCAGGAACGCGATCCCGAAGGTGCATTACAGCTCCTCGGTTCGCGCCCGTCTCTGCATACCGTTCTTTTTGCACAGTCTGCGGTGGAGGGAAAATACCGCACGCGCCGGTTTGAGGTCCTCGCCGGGGAGCAGACGACAAAAACACGGTACCAGGAATACGGGCTGCGGTTTGACATCGACCTGGCCCAGGTGTATTTCTCCGCGCGGCTTTCCGAGGAACGGCAACGGATCCTCAGGGACAGTTCCTCCGGTGAACGGGTGCTCGATATGTTTACCGGCGTGGGCCCCTTCGCGATCACGCTGTCCCGGAAAGCAACGGTCGTTGTTGCATGCGATATCAACCCCGCGGCGGTGGACCTGCTGATCCACAATATCGCGCTCAACAAGCGGCGCAACGTCGTTTCGGTGCTTGCTGATGCCGCCCGCCTTCCCGGGATGGTCCGGGGATCGTTTGACCGGATCATCATGAACCTGCCGATCGAATCTTCCGCTTACCTACCGGTAGCACGGACACTGTGCGCACTGGGCGGGACGATCCATTTCTACGCTTTGCAGGAACGAACCGGGGAGTACCTGCCGCTCATCAACGGACTGGGATGCAGTGAGGTTACCGAACGCGTTGTGCGGACGTATTCCCCCGGAAAATGGCATGCGGTGTACGATATCCACACCTGATGCATCCCTGTCACGGGAAAATCACCGGGTAGGGAAAAAAGAGTTACCGGGCAACAAATTTTGTCCCGTAGTGGATGATCCCGCTCTCGCCATCGGTCGCGATGCGACGGAATACCCTTTTTACCGGCATCCCTATTTTGATATCATCCGGTGGAATGGCGATCTGGGCGGTCATCCGCGGACCTTCGTCCAGCTCCACTATCGCAAGGACATACGGCGTTGTGAATTCGAACTGGTCGCTCGCCGATCGGATTACCGTATAGGAGATGACCTTCCCAGTCCCCTTAAAGTGATGTTCGACGATGGTCCCTTCACGCCGGCAGTGCGGGCAGAATGTGCGTGGCGGGAAGAAAAACTGCCCGCAGCGTTCGCATCGTGTTCCCACCAGGTTGTACCGCTGGGGAATCTTTCGCCAGAATCCTGCAACTGACATTAGTATGCCCCCAGGATGTGTACGACCACCGTGGCACCGGTGCCGCCAACATTATGCGCCATACCGATTTTCGTGTCGACCTGCCGTTTGCCCGCTTCTCCACGGATCTGCTGCACGATTTCGTAGATCTGCTTGATTCCGGTCGCTCCGACGGGATGCCCGCACGCTTTCAGCCCGCCGCTCGTATTCACTGGCAGCCTGCCACCGATAGCGGTGATACCTTCTTCGGTCACCCTCCCGGCCTCCCCTTTGGCACAGAAGCCCAGGTCTTCAATGGCACAGAGCTCTGCGATGGTAAAACAGTCGTGCACCTCAACGATGTCGATGTCCCGGTGCTGGAGCCGGGCCTGCCCCAGGGCCCGCCTGCCCGCCTCAACCGTCGCATCAAGGGTGCTGATGTCCCGCCGGTCGTGCAGTGCGATGGTATCGCTTGCCTGTGCGCTGGCAAGAACCCGTACCGGGCAGTCCGTGAATTCGCGTGCCCTCTCGAGAGGGGCGACCACGACCGCGGCTGCGCCGTCGGTGATCGGAGAACAGTCGAACAACCGGAGAGGGTCTGCCACAAGGGAGGACTTCATGACCGTTTCGACGGTTATCTCCTGCTGGAACTGGGCGATCGGGTTCCGTGCCCCGTTGTAATGGTTTTTCACCGCAACCTGGGCAAGCTGCTCCCTGGTGAGCCCATAGCGGTTGATGTAGTCCGTCGCCATCATTGCGTAGAGTCCCGGGAAGGTCGCCCCGGCAAACCCTTCCCATTCGCGGTCTGCGGCGCCGGTCAGGGTGTCCACGCTTGTACCGGTCCCGACGTCTGTCATCTTCTCAACACCTGCGGCAACGACGATATCTTCCATCCCGCTCATGACATCGATAACTGCCTGCCGGAAGGCAAGACCTCCCGATGCGCAGGCCGCCTCTACCCGCGTTGACGGGATGTGGTGCGAGGCCGCAAGACCGGCATAATCGGCGATAAGTGCGCCGATGTGCTCCTGGCCAATAAATCTCCCCGCACTCATATTTCCAACGTACAGCGCGTCGATCTGTTCCCCCGCGAGCCCCGCGTCATCGAGCGCCAGAGCCCCTGCTTCCACGAAGAGGTCCCGGAACGATGCTCCCCATTTCTCGCCGAACGTGGTACATCCCACGCCGATTACTGCAACATCCCTCATTTCTGCATCACGAGTTTTCCCTTGTGTTTGGCATACCGTGCATAATCGACATAGATCGGATCGGCGAGCAGGTTTTGAACGGAAGGTGCTGCCGTACGGTTGAAAACGTCGGACTCGATCGCATCGGTCACTTCGATATCGAAGGCATCGCTCCCGGCACCGGACCCGAACGAGGCCACAAAAATGCGGTCCCCGCTTTCTGCGACATCCAGTGTCGCCGCAAGGCCGATCATTGCTGCCCCGCTGTACGTATTCCCCAGATACGGGACGACAAGACCGGGGTGAATCTGTTCTGCGGTGAATCCAAGGATTTGCGCTGCCCTTCGCGGGAATTTCGCATTCGGCTGATGGAACACCGCATAATCATAGTCTTTCGCGGTCTTTCCCATCTGGGAGAGCAGCATCTCGGATGCACCCTGGATATGCTTGAAATACCCGGGATCGCCCGTGAATCTGCCCCCGTGGCGCGGGTAGCCCTGCCCTTCGCGCCGCCAGAAATCCGGCGTATCGGTGGTAAAGGAACAGGTGCGGTGGATCAGGGCGATGGGATCGTCCCTCCCGATCAGGAAGGCCGCCCCCCCTGCAGCCGCTGTATATTCAAGGGCATCTCCCGGTGCTCCCTGCGCCACATCGGAACCGATCGCAAGGCCGTACGTGATCATCCCTGACTGAACCATTCCCATACAGGTCTGGATCCCGGCGGTCCCTGCTTTGCAGGCAAACTCGAAGTCTGCTGCCGTCATATTCGGGGTCGCCCCGATCGCCTGCCCGACCGTGCAGGCCGTTGGCTTGACCGCGTAGGGATGCGACTCGCTCCCCACGTATACCGCTTCTATGAGGGCGGGATCAATCATACGCCGCTGCAGGGCATTCCGGGCGGCTTCCACGGCAATTGTTGCGGTGTCTTCATCGATGTCCGGAAGGGATTTTTCAAAAACACCAAGGCCGTTCACAATGTCCTCTGCGTTTGCACCCCAGACTCGTGCAATTTCTTCGACTTTGATACGGAATCTCGGGATATACGACCCGTACGTAATTATACCGACCATTGTTCCTCCCGCAGTTTGTTGATAATCTGTTCGACTGGCATCATGGTGCAGAGCACGGTGATCCGGTCCCGCTCCGCAAGAAGCGGCACAAGCGGATCGACGTGCTCACCAGTGATCCCCTGCAGGACCACACACCGCGGCTTGAACGGGGTCACCCGTATCGCCACCATAGGAGATTTTCCCAGACTCACGTCGGCAAAGATCAGAGCCCTTTCCGTCGACCACCCATACAGCCGGTTGAACTCGTTCGAAGAGAGGTTCAGAATTGCATTCAGGCTGTTGATCACCGTATAGCCGAAAATGGACTGGTCCAGTGACCCGTGGATGAGCGAACACCCGATCGCATCAGAAAAATTCCGAAGCGGGACCGGATTGCCATAATCGTGGATGTCGTAAATGATGTCATCTTCCACACCGGTGTTCGCGATCGTGGCAAATTTCTGGATACATTTACCTCCGGACTCTTCGTCCACCGTGAGGATCGTATCGACGATCTTGCCCACAACCGCGGTTCCGGGACTCTTGCGCCTTCCACCTTCATAGTCGCTGATAACCGATGGGGAAACTCCCAGGCGCTCGGCAAGGACATTTGCGGGAATGTCGAAACACATCCGCCACTTCTTCAATGCCTGTCCTGGTGCGTCGGAAAGAGTGATTTCTCCGGCCATCTTCTCAGCGAGCTGGTGGCGTAGTCCGGACTTCATATTGGCATCTCAGGTCTACTCGTATGTTGAAAAAAGTAACGAATCGCGGTTCGACATTTCACGAATTTTCTCGGTTTCATAACCCATAAATAGTATGCATCCCAATTATGATATACATGTTGGTTCCTGAAGACCTCCAATGCCTCAAGGCAATTGCACTCTTAGGAGGGCACCGGGAACCGGTCTGGATTTCGTCGCAGTCGATAGGAAAAAGCCTTTCGATAAGCCCGCAGACCGCGTCACGCAGGCTGAAATCCCTTGAGGAGGCTCTCCTTATCTCCCGTGTCATACGTGCGGACGGCCAGTTTGTCACGGTCACGGAAAATGGAGAACGCGAACTCCGGGTTGAGTATACCGACTATGCCCGCATTTTTGAAAGACATGGTCGTTACAGTCTCCAGGGAGCGGTCATCAGCGGACTGGGGGAAGGGAGATACTATATGAGTCTCCCGGACTACCGCAGGCAGTTTGCCCGGCACCTTGGGTTTGAGCCGTATCCCGGTACCCTGAACCTTCGCTTGTCACCCCATAGTGCGCAGGTCAAAAAAAGACTTGAAGGGCTGCCATGGATCGATATTCAGGGCTTTTCCACCGATAACCGGACCTTCGGCGCCGCGAAGGCATTGCCATGCCGGATCCAGGACGTGCCGTGTGCAATTGTCGTGCCGGGCAGGTCGCATTACCCGGATGATGTTATTGAGGTCATTTCCCCCATCGGTCTGCGGGAACGGTTCGGCCTGAATGACCGTGATCTGGTCACCATCGAGGTGGATTATGCTTAATGAGGCGCTGGCTGCGCTGCGGGCTGGACAGTTTATCCTCCTCTACGATTTCGACGACCGGGAACGGGAAACCGATTTCGCGATTCGCGCAGATGCAGTCACTCCATCCCACATCCGTCAGATGCGCCGGGACGGCGGTGGGCTGATCTGCACCGCGATCCACCCGGAGTCGGCAGAGCGGCTGGGCCTCCCATTCGCAGCAGACATTCTCCGCACCTGCGATTGTACCGAACTGCCCGGGGACATACCGTATGACCCGAAAAACCGATCATCCTTTTCTCTCTGGGTCAATCACCGGAAGACGTATACCGGGATCACCGACCGGGATCGGGCCCTCACGATTACAGAAATTTCCCATGAAGTAAAAAAATCGCTTAATGGCGGTGGAAATTCGTTTATGCAGAAGTTCAGGACTCCCGGCCATGTCGCAATCCTCCGGGCAGCGGAAGGGTTACTGGATGTCCGCCGCGGACAGACCGAACTGTCTATTGCGCTTGCCGAACTCGCCGGGATTACGCCTGCGGTCACCATCTGCGAGATGCTGGATGATGAGAGCGGCTATGCGCTCTCAAAAGCGGACGCCCGTTCCTATGCCCGGCGAAACGGATTGGTCTTTATTGAAGGCCAGGAAATCCTTGACCTCTGGGATATCAGAACCGGCTGATTCCCAGAAATTTAATGCATGGCACAGCTGCAAGGCACTTGTAGGAATTAATAAATACTGCGAGATGAGAGTACGAAGGAATGAAAAGGGAAGCTCTTGTTTACGTGACTACGAAAAATAAGAACGATCTTGAAGAGCAGATGGTGACGGTCCAGAATTTTGCCCGGTACCGCTTTTCTCTAAAAGAGATATGTAACATCGGTAAAGTCCGGGGTTCAAAAACTACCGGTAAAACACATCCTGACCTGGTCCAGGACATGAAAACAAATGGTGTGGAAAATCTTATTGTTCCGAGCCTGGAGAGCTTTTCCCGCAATCCGGATACCGCTCTTGCCGCTTTGAAATTTTTCACCAGCGAAGGTATCGCCGTCTATTCTGCTGAAGGAGACTTCATCGATCAGATCGAAGATTCGGAAAAGCGCAGGGAATCGCTCCTTCGCTTTATTACCTATATGGAACAGTACCGGGAGAAGATCCGGTCAAACGGTTCGAAAAAGAAGGGTGGCAAACGGAAACGAGGGCTCGGCAGACCGAGAATTCTGAATGCCGGACAGAGAGAGGCATTGATTGCGCTGCGCCGATCTGGTTCATCCGTCGGCAAAATCTGCACGAAATTTAATGTAAGCCGCAGTACCGTTTCAAAGATCCTTGCCGCGCATCCCGAACTGAAAGGTGTATGGAAAGGTACAAAAAAGAAAACAGAACAAGCCTGATATAAAGGATAACCTTTAGATTCAAAAAAAGAGCCCTTGAAGGGGCTGTCCTTTTTTTTGCATTCGTGAATGCGTCGCGGTTTCTAATCGATCCTAAGTCCGATACAGGTACCTTA
>JAJRCL010000139.1 GCA_028679035.1 Methanomicrobiales archaeon
AAGGACGCCCGCACGATCTCCTCCGAGATAGAGACCAGTTATGAAAATACAAAAAAACACCTGGACAAACTCCTGGGCATCGGGGTGATCCGGCGGGAGGCGGGCCTGGGAAAACCTACGTCAAAAGGAGTTCATCCGGTCTGGGAGTATTCACTGGTCCCGGGAAGCCTGGAGGGAATTGTGCGCAGCCTGGGCATTTTTGGCAATCTGCCGGTCGCATCGGCTGATCGCGATCTTTCCGAGCGTCTCAAGGCGGTCCGCGGGAAGATTTCCGAAGAACTGATCGGTTCTGTTCCTTTCCTGATGATCAACGGCGGGGCAGAAAATGGGAAGGTCCACCTTCTCCAGGAAAAGAAGGTCCGGATTGGGAGAACGGACCCGGAAGGAGTGTCCAATGAACCCGGGGATATCATCCTTGCTGAAGACTACCGGGCAGTAACCCGGGTCACGAAACCCCACGCCGTTATTTTCCGGGAAGGTTCTTCACTCCTGTTCCAGGACTGCGGTTCAACCGGTGGAAGTTCGGTCAATAGTATCCCGGCGACGACCGGGAAAAAGGTGCTCCTTCATGACGGCGATCTCATCGAGCTCGCCCGGGGGATCACGGGGGCACGGCTCCTCCTCACGGTTCCCGGAAGTGTTGATAAGGGCTCACGATAAATATCCCGTATTGCGGGGGAATGCAACCCCCGGGACGTCCACCGGATGAGGAGCCCATCATTCGCCCGGGCGCTTCTCGCCCTTGCCTGCATGTTCTGCATCGTGTTCCCTGCGAGCGGGGCCACTATTACCGCAGGTGCGGGAGGAATGTACGGGAGCATCCAGGAAGCGGTCGACCATGCTGCAGCCGGATCCGTTGTACTTGTCAGCTCCGGTACGTATGCTGAGACGGTCCGGATACCACAGGGGATCATTCTCCAGGGGAAGGATACCGGGACAGGATTTCCGGCAATCGATGCCCAGGGCAGGGGCAATGGGATTTCGGTTGAAGGGACCGGCGTTACGATTGTCGGGTTTTCCATCAGCAATGCCGGTACCCATGCCGGGATCCGTATTACCGGGGACCAGGCAATAATCCAGGAATGTACCATCAGCGGCAGCCAGGAGGGGGTCCTGATCGAGGGATCCCAGGGAGCTCAGCTGATCAACACCACCCTTTCCCGGAATGTACGGGGGGTAGCAGTCCTTGACGCAACAGGGACGGTAATCACCCGGAATACCATTTCGGATAACACCCAGGTGGGAGCGTACATCGGGATCGGGAGCACGGGAACCCAGGTGTTCCTGAACAGTTTCCAGAACGCGGAAAATGCCGAACCTCTGGGGGCGACCACATGGATCTCACCAGGTGTTGTATCATACACGTATAATGGCCGTGCATTTTCCGAAGCGCTTGGCAATTACTGGAGCGGGTACAACGGGAAAGATAGCGACGGCAATGGGATCGGCGATTCTCCCTATACTATCGGCAGGGGCGGTTCCGGGGGGGATAAGGGGGCGGTTCCTGGTCTGCGACGGGATCGCGCTCCCCTGGTGCTACCCTGGAAATCGTACTTCGCAACGACTCTTCCTCTTCCTTATGGAACTACTCCCGCTGTCACAAAGACTGGCACCGTCAGCCCCACGCCGTCGGAAACCACCCCGGCCCCCGTTGTAACGCCGGTCACGCCGGGTCCTCAGGGGTATCCTTTCGCTTCAATGGCGACGATCTCCGCGATGGTGCTTCTCATATACATGGCAATCCTCGGGCTTGCGGCTGTTGCCCTGTATGCCGTGGTGCGGCGTGATACCCGGAGACCCATCCAGGGGACCCGTGCTGTCTCCTGGCATTTCCTCGGCCTGCATGCCGGTCTGGGTCTCCTCTTTCTTGCGGTACCGGTCCTCCTGCTGAACTACCTCGTCCTTCTTCCGGGTGGCGGATCGAGAGCTTTCGGAGTATTCCTCTGTTTCCCCCTGCTCTACCTTGCCCTTTCTTCCGGCATGCTCCTGTACGCAGGACATACCCGGATCATGTATCCTACGGTCCATCGCGTGCACATACCGCTCGCTGCGATATTGGGAGGGATTCTTGTCCTGTCCATGCCGTTCCTTCCACAGCGGGGTGATGTCATATTCATCGTCACGGCTGCCGCAACGGCGGTATCAGCGGTGCTCGCCTACCGGCAGGGAAAGCAGTCACCGGGACCGGGTCCAACCCTTGCCAGCCCGACGGTACTGGCGCCAGCGCCGGCAGTACCGTCCTCACCCGGGGATGTGCCGGTGGAACAGACGGCCCGTTTCTTTCCGCCGGAGCTGCAGGGAAAATATACCGATATTGAAGTAATCGGAAAAGGCGGGGTTGCGCGGGTCTTCAAGGCACGGCGCAGGACGGATGGCATGATGGTTGCCGTCAAACTTCCCATCAGTTATGATGAAATCACCGGTCTATCCTTCATGCGGGAGATCCAGTCATGGCAGGAACTCCGCCACCCGAATATTGTCACCCTGTATGATGCAAATATCCTCCCGGTGCCGTATTTTGAGATGGAATACCTTCCCCGCACCCTCGAGGAGGTGACAACTCCGCTTCCGCTTGCACAGGCGGTTGCAATCATCATCGGGATCGCCCGCGGACTTTCCTATGCGCATTCCCGGGGGATTATTCACCGGGATCTCAAACCGCACAACATCCTCCTTACGGAGGATGGCCAGCCGAAGATCGCAGACTGGGGACTTTCCAAGGCCCTGGATGAAAGCCGGTTGTCCAGCCTCAGTGGGTTTTCCCTTCTGTATGCTGCACCGGAGCAGGTTTCACCGAAAAACTATGGCAAGACCTCCTCGCAGACGGATATCTACCAGCTGGGGGTCATCTTTTACGGACTGGTCACGGGAACTCCACCCTTTGGTGGCGATGGGATCGCAGAGGTAACCAACCATATCCTGCATGATGAACCGGTCCCACCGTCGGTCCTCGATCCTTCCCTGGCATCTGTTGAACCGGTGATCCTGCGCTGTTTACGGAAAGATCCGGCTGCACGATACCAGTCCGTTGATGAGATCCTGCACGAGCTGAGCGGGTCCGGATCAGCAAATGAACCGAAAAATCCAGTCCTGCCTGAAATATAACCGTAACGCATGCAGAGGAGTCAAAAATAATGCTAAAATCATTCTTTTTCTTCATTCTATCGGTTTTTTCCCCGTGCAGTCAGTACCGGAGCGCATGCAGCAGGGGAAATCTTATATAGTCTCCAAACAACGGTTAATTTGAGGGTCATTGGGGATGCGAAAGATTCTCGATCAGGAGCGAACGCTCATGCTGGTCATGCAGCTTGCAGACATTGCGACCGCAGCGCACGAACGCGGGGATTTCACCCAGAGAGATCACGCACTGGGAAAAATCCGTGAATTGCGTGAGGGCGTCAAGGGCGGGCGGGCAACAGCGTAACCGTTTCCGGTCAATAGTACGGACGGCCCGGAACAGGGTGCTTTTCTCAGGTACGATACGTTTTCCCAGTGTTACCGGACCATCAGCTCAGGAAATATGCAATCAGGATCCCGGCGGTAGAGAGAGATCCGGCGAATGCTACAGCCCGGATCCGACGCTCCGTGCTCAGCACCAATGCTGCCGCACAGATGAAGATGTACGGGATAAGGGTGGTAATGACCGCAATACCGGCAAGCGTGTTGAATTGATTGGAAAAAAGGAGCAGTGCACCGCTCAGCAGTGCCGAAATAACCAGTGCGATACCGGGCACTCCCCGGGCAGTGATCTGTCCGAACAGGGGAATACGGTGCTCCTCTCCCAGATTCTGGATCACACGGGAAGTGCCGACCATATAGGCATTGATGGCAGAGATCATGGCAATAATGCCAATCCCGCCAACAACGTATTCCGCCTGTCCGAAGACAAGTCCTGCCGCAGTTGCGACCGGTGCCGGTGATGCAGCAAGTACGGCACTCCCGACACTTCCGATCAAGGCAAGGTTCAGGAAGAAATAGATCGAGACGACACAAATCTGTACAATAATCAAACTCCGGGCGATCGCTCCGGGGTCTTTTGTTTCGCCGGCCGGGATTGCGCAGATCTCAAACCCGGTAAACGGCCAGTAGACGATGATTATGGTCTGCAGGATTCCCAGGGGAGCTATCGCCTGCAGGGGGGTCAGGTTCCCGATGTGGATAAAGGGGATCAGGAGGATCGTGATGATCACGAGAGGGACAACCTTGATCAGCGTGAGAATGTTTTCCGTCATGCTCGAAAAGTAAATTCCCCAGAGATTGACAAGGCAGAAAGCACCGAGAATAAGAAATTCCAGAAGAAGGGGGTTTCCAACCCCGAAAAAAGCAAAGTACTGCCCAAGACCTGCCGCGATGGTTGCTATCCCGAAAATGGATGAGACGGTATAGGTGATGACAAGAACCGTTGATACCCGTGCACCGAATACATGCCGGAAGATTCCATAGAATGCCCCGGTGGTCCGGTATACGGAGGAAGTCCATGCGAGGGACAGTAATACACACGTCGCAGAGAATGCGACAATGAGCCATGCAAAGAGGGAGTAGGGGCCGGAAATTCCCGCGGCGATACCGGGGACAACGAAGATTCCGGAACCGATCGTACCCCCGATACCGAGGCTCACCAGCCCGAGAACACCCAGTGATTTGCGGTACTGTCCCTGTCTGCCATCCGGTTCCTGCACGGCGTTTCCTGCTCCTCCCGGTTCTCTTGCGCTTATTCCTTATGAATCCCGTGAATTATAGCATCGGGGCAACATTGGTCCTGCACTTTACCTATCCCAGCCTGAGACAAGTATAAATATCTTCAGACGTAAGGACTCCCCGACCAAATCTGCTGTCAGAGGTTGATTATGGCACCAAAACGGTACAAATGCACGCTTTGCGGGTACATTTACTCGCCCCTGCGTGGAGAGCCGCATAACGGCATTCCCGAGGGAACAGAATTTGAGGATCTCCCCGAAACATATGTCTGTCCGGTCTGCGGGCAGCAGGGAAAGGGAAAGATCGGGAAATGGGGTTTCGAACCCTGGGAGCCCACCCGCTACATGTGCGACATCTGTGGCTACATCTACGACGAGAAGCGGGGGGAGCCCCACCGGGGTATCCCGGCCGGAACAAAGTTCGAAGATCTTCCCGCTGATTACACCTGTGCCGTATGCGGGATGGACCCGAAGCTCACGAAATTCTATGGGAAAGTTGGAAAGGCCTCCTTCAAACCCCTGGATATCTGATCGCATTTTCCAATTTTTTATTCCGGGAAGATACTGTCTGCGGTTCTGCGTATGCTTCCCCGGAGAGATGGAGAGACCGTATTGCAGGACTACCAGGGTCTTTTCGGATCCGCGGAACAATGCAGTTTGAAGAACCCGTATTGCCAATGTACTGTGGCACACAATGCGGGGAAGCGGATCGATCCGGAGCCTGAAACAGGGTACGGAAAATTTCATCGGTATTCTCAGCAGTTACGACGTTTTCGGGGCCACCCGCCAGAGTCTAACGACGGTAACAAACCTCATGCTCGCCACGAGCCTCGCAACACTCGCCTGGGTGGTATTATCCTACCCGCCACCTCTTGATCCTTCGGATGTCTCCCGGGCGCGGACTGTTCTCCTGCTGATCTTCTTTTTTGGATTTTCCGCAATGCTGTTTGCGTTTTTCCGGGCAATCCTGTTCCTGATTCACGGACTGATGGAGCTTGCCGTGGCGCCGGTCAACGGGCTTGCGCCACGGATCGCCGCGACACGGAAAAAAGACAACCTGAAAGGCGCCCTTGACTCTGTTCTGGGAACACTGAATACGTCCTTCGCAATCTGGTGGAAGGCACGGAAAATGATCATTGCCGGCATATTTCTCGTGATCCCAGCTATCGTTTTTTACCTGCTGGGCGTCGCCCTGCTGGTCATGTTCATCATCCGGACACTGCTTGCTGGCGTGTAACAAGTTGGGAATGGAAGAGAGAGATTCAAGTATCGCTTACTGTTCGCCGAAAAATTTCTTTCTCAGTTGTTTAATCTGCTCCAGGGCTTCGTCCCGTTTTCCATAGTCCTGGCGCTCATGGGCGGCAGAAGCAATATCGGCGAGCTGCATGATCAGAAGAAATGTCTGTTCATCGTCGAGAATTGATTTCGTGCCCATGCTTAGACCTACATATCATTTTCGGATATGATACATCTTTTGGGAACGGATATTTTTGCCGGTACGGCGCAAATTGAAAGGCATTGCCTCATCCGGAAAGGTCGAACCCCCCAAAAAATGTGAGGGTGTGAGGGGGTTAGGGGGGTTCGGGGGTAGGATATTGAGATGTGTTCGATGGTGTCTGGTGTAGGAATATTGACCACACGCACAGAATATTGGCAGTAGTGACAGGCCATATCGGGTGAACGTATGTGGTCCTTATCCCTGATCACACATTAAACATTTATCATATAAAAATGTTTCTATTATCCAAATTTTGATAATTCAAGTCTATAATTTTTTTTGGCGATGGATTATGAATCTTAATCCGGTTAATGGGTCTTTTTTGCCATTCCCTGCATTCCGTCCAGAAGGGTGCGGGTTATAGACCCGCCGAGCGATGGGCGGATCGACTCCAGCCAGAGGAAAAATCCTACTTTGGATGGGGTAATACGCTCGAACCGGAAACCGGTCGGTGAGCGGATCATTTTCAGGTACTCTTTCCGGGCAGTAGAACGCAGGTAGATGATCGGCTCGTATTCGGGGAGATCAGCGGCAATGACCACTTTTCCAAAGGACCGCTCGAGCGTGGCTGCATCAATGGTCGTACCACGGATCGCTACGGTACAGCGGGCTGCCAGTGCACGAATGCCGGATGGGTACAGGGCACCGAAAATCACCTTTTTCACGAGCATCTGGTGGGATGGGAACTGCCCGGGATCCGGCATCCCTTTTCCGGCGAGAAGCCTCTCAAGCACATCCCGGCGCACGTCATCATGCAGTTTCCTGTAATCAACTGCCTGCGCGAGGGGAATTTCCGGTGCAGAAACGAGCTTGGCATGGTGAATGGGCTGCCTGGGCACCTTGCGTATCTCCTCCGGATGGAACAATCGCTTGATCTCCTCGCAGGTGCAGGTCATAAGCAGGACGTTGTCCGGGTCCTTGAGGAGCCGTCGGACGACCGAAATCCGGGAGATATCGACCGACGAGATGAGGAGGAACGGGACATGTTTCTGCCCGGTCAGGTATCCGAGCAGGTGTTTTTTGTACCGGATTTCGTCTTCAAAATCTTTCATGTCCATCGGTGAGGTGACAACCTCCCCAAAAATCAGGTTTTTCCCCCGGTCGACGAGGAGCAGGTCGAATTCCGCAAGATCCTGGCCATTTCCGCGGATATTGATGTCTCCGATACGGGAATAAAAGAGCCCGTTCTGCCCGAGGATATACGGGTCACGCTGGTGGCGGGCATCTGCCCCCTTGCGCACGACACCGGCGATCAGGTCGGTTTGCTGCGATGTGGAAAGCATCATCTCATACACGATGGATTCGAACCAGCGGCCTTCAGCGGTCTTCATCGGCTCTATATCGGCTGCGTACAGTTTCTTGCGCTCCATTTTCGAGAGGTGCCGTACCGCCCGTAAAGCGAGATCCCGCGTCGGGGTGAAGGACCGGGAATTGGCACGGA
>JAJRCL010000017.1 GCA_028679035.1 Methanomicrobiales archaeon
GCTGGGGAGCATCCGCAGTCTGATTCGCGCACGGTAAAAAATCATCCATTTTAATTTCTGTTCCTTACCGTCAGGAAATTTTGGTTTGAGAGAATATCTCATTACCTTGTGTGCCATATCTGCATTGCATGGAAAAAGGAGAACCGGTGGGCCAGATCCGGCTTACACCGGGTATGACTGTCGGGGAACTCATGGCCGAGTGGGGAAGGTCAGGGGCATTCAATGCCGGTGCCCTGCACCGTGCTTCGGTCATATACCGGGAGATGCTCGATGATGCCAGTGCGGTCCGGTTCTTCGGGCTTGCGGGAGCGATGGTCCCCGCCGGAATGGGGGGCATTGTTTCCGATCTCGTCAAAATGGGATACATTGATGTCCTTGTCTCTACCGGCGCGAACCTCGTGCACGACATTATCGAAGCAATCGGCTGTCATCATCTCCACGGCACCGCCGCGTGTGACGACCGGGTCCTCCGGGATAATGAAATCAACCGGATCTACGACGTTTATCTACCGGGGGAAGCATTCGAACGGTTCGAAGAGTTCATCCAGGGGGTCCTCGGCGATTTTCCGCGGGAAACCCGGGTCTCCACAGCCGATCTTCTGAAGGGGATCGGCAAAAGACTAGACCATGGCATCCTTGCGTCTGCTGCGGAACAGAACGTCCCGGTCTACTGCCCGGCGATCCAGGACTCCATGCTCGGACTGCAGATCTGGCTTTTCTCCCAGACGCATACGGTGCGGTTCGATGCTTTTGCTGACATGAAAGAAATTATCGATCGCTCATTTTCTGCCGAACGGGCGGGCGTTATGATTGTCGGGGGAGGAGTTCCGAAAAACTATATCCTGCAGACGATGCTTCTTACCCCGAAGGGATTCGACTACGCGATCCAGCTCACAGGGGACCGTCCCGATCTCGGCGGCCTGTCCGGAGCGACCCTGGATGAGGCCAAATCGTGGGGCAAACTGGAGGGACAGGCAAAAGCGGTGACGGTGTACGGAGACGCCACTATCACACTTCCCCTTCTGGTCGCCTCCGTTCTGGAGGGTACCTGATCGTGACCGAGCTGATACTTGCCCTTGACGTCCGTGATCGGGAACGCGCACTGGAAATCGCAGCCATCTGTGCACCGCACATAGACGCGATCAAGATCGGTTACCCGCTGGCACTTTCCGCAAGTATGGGTATTTTTCATGACCTTGCCACGCTTGGGCTGCCGCTCATTGCTGATTTTAAGGTGGCCGATATTCCTGCCACGAACCGCAGCATCTGCAGCGAAGCGTTCCAGGCGGGGGCGGATGCGATCATCTGCCATGGTTTTACGGGCGGGGATGCAATCGGGGCTTGTGCTGAGGTTGCCCATGGGAATGGTGGCGAGTGTTACGTCGTTGCCGAAATGAGCCATCCTGGTGCGGTCACTTTTTTCCATGGGGGTGTTGCAGAGCAGATTGCATCCCTGGCGACCGAATCCGGTGCAGATGGTATCATCGCCCCCGCAACCCGTCCGGATCGCGTGCAGGTACTGCGCAGGATTGTGGGAGACAAAAAAATCTATGCGCCCGGGGTAGGGACCCAGGGAGGAGATGCAAACCGGATTGCTCATCTCGTGAATGGTATTATCGTCGGAAGGACCATCTATGCAGATGAGAATCCTGCACGGGCCGCTGCCGGCATTGCTGCGATGATTCATTCACGGAGATTCTGACACCTGAAATCTGTCGATCAGAAGAAAATGGATACCGCACTGCTTCTAAAACTTTTTTATAGGCACGTGTGTATTGCATATGTATGGAATGGTCCCCTGAACAGCGGCAACTTGCTGAACGGTATCACAGCCCGGAAGATGTACCGGTCAAGGAAAGGAGATATAAATGTCATACCTGCCAGCATGTGGTTCACACAAGCCCGTGTCCGGTCTGCAACGAGACCCATCTTGAACTCATGTGCCCACTGGATCACTGCGACTGTTCGCATGAGGTTATTTCCGGGATCGAATATTGTCCTCTCTGCGGCGCTGCGGTCTGCCCCCATTGCGGCTCCCATGACGTGGTCCAGATCAGCCGGGTAACCGGTTACCTCCAGGATGTGTCCGGCTGGAACGCCGGCAAACAACAGGAACTGAAAGACCGGGTGCGGTATCCGGTTGCATGAGATACTATTACACCCGCGATACCCTTTTTGTGCGGGGAAACTTCTCAGCGGCATCTACCGGCATCCACGGTGGGGTCAGAAAAGTCTCCACGATTTTCAACCATACCGTTCCCGCAGATTTTCCTGAACCGGATCCCTTTGGATATCTGGAGCGGTTGATCGCCCGGGAAGGGTTCGGACCGGATTTTTTTGGCCTCCTCACTGCGGTGGATATGCAGCACCTCTGTATCCTTCATTTTGATTTTATCGCCGTATTCATCACCGCGGGCGTACAGCAGGAAGCAGAAAAATCTCACACGATCAACATCATTGTCCTCAGCAGCCAGGGCCTCGCACCGGGCGCACAGCTCGAAGCGATAATCACCGTATCCGGTGCAAAGGCAGAAGCACTGGGGTGCCTTGGATATGCCTGTACGGGAACCCCTACCGATGCCGTAGTCATTGCATGCGAAGGGAAAGAGATGCACGAATTCGCCGGTCCTGTGAGTGAAGCGGGAAAGAGGATACACGATGCGGTGCAGTTCGGCGTCCAGGAAGCGATCCGGCGACATGAAGGCCGGATTGAACGGAAAACCCCGTCGATGTTCATATTCAGCCGGTATGGCGGGGATCACTGGGTGGAATGGAAAGCGGAAGGGTGCCCGTACTACCCCTGTCATTTCGCGGGACAGCGGTGCGAGCTCTGTTACTGTCCTTTCTACCCCTGCAGGGACGTTGATCTGGGTGAGGATGTGGAGAGCATAGGCGGGGGAACGGTGTGGAGCTGCAGCAGGTGCATGCTCATGCACCGCCCCGAAGTTGTTGATTACGTCCTTGAACACCCGGAGGCACCGCTGGGTGAACTGAAGAAGATTCACGGCCGAATCCCGGGATCCCGGTCAATGGGAAAGACAAAACCACGAAAGAAAAAGGGAAAAAAATTACCTTAATTTTCCTTTATACCCAGGGCATCCAGGAGTTCTTCCAGGGGAATGCCATGGGCCATCGCTGCTTCACGGATTGATTCTCCCCGCGCTACCGAACACCCGAGGCATCCCATGCCAAACCGGAAAAGCACATTTGCAGAATCCGGTTTTTCCTTGAGAAGATCCATGATGGTGCTGTCTGCTGTTAGGGTCATGCCGGTTTCTTATGTTATTTCCCGTACTTAAGGATTCGGGGAAAATAGCAGTTTCACACCATGGTTGCATCCTTTATATGTGGAAGGGGAGATTGAGAAGTGGAGATGTTACTATGGACATAACCGATGTCGTTGAAAGAATCTCCCGAAAATTTGCGTCGAAGGGAATCAACATCGACCGGAAAAAAATCGAATCAAAGGTTACCCGTCTTGTTGAGGAGTTCGGTGTAAATCCATCTGAAGCGGAACGGACCGTCCTGAATGAATTTTCACGGGAATATTCAGTTCCCGGAACTGCTGGCGGACGGAGTGCGGAACAGAAGGATATCGGTGAGATCGCAAGCGGAGAATGGGTCACAATACAGGGAAAGGTCGTCGCCCTGACCCAGTCTCCTTCCCCATCAGTTTCCCAGACGGGCATTCTTGCGGATCCCACGGGAGCCATCCGTTTCGTCGCATGGGCGCGATCCCAGGCCCCGGCGCTGCAGCAGGGCAGATGGTACCGGCTCGAGTCTGCAGTTGTCGATGAATACCGTGGTGTTCCCAAACAGAACATTCATTCCGGGACCACGGTGGCTGAAATCGAGAGTGATGTGGCTCTTGTTCCCTCTCTTTCCCAAATCAGTAAGCTGAAACCGGGTGTGGGAAGTGTGCGGGCCAAAGTTATCGAAGAATGGGAACCGAATCACGAACGGATGCTGGAGACCGGACTGCTCGGCGATGAGTCCGGCGTTATCAAGTTCATCATCTGGAAGGAAGAAGGAAAAGAACGCCTGGAGCCCGGGACTGTCTACAGCATCTATTACGCCCTTGTGGACGAGTTCAACGGGCGGCTTTCCCTGAACCTGAGCAGTGCGGTGTACATTCCGGAGGAAGGGGACCTGGACGTGAAACGGGGAGATACCGTGAAGGGGGTTATTATCCACGTCGCACCCGGCTCAGGGCTGATCAAACGCTGTCCGGTTGAAGGGTGCAACCGCACGTTATCACGACAGAATTACTGTCCGGTGCACGAGATCCAGCAAAAATTCCGGTACGACCTTCGGGTGAAAGGGGTGCTGGACGACGGAAAAAAGGCAAAAAACATTCTGTTCTCCCGTGAGATTGTGGAAGCACTTACCGGCATCACACTGGATGAAGCGATCAAGCTTGCGGAAAGCAATCCGCTGGGGATGGACGAAGTCTTCTACCGGATACGGGATGCGGTCACGGGCAGATATTATTCCTGCTCCGGCAGTGAAATTGAGGGAAGAATTCTTGCGAAGAAATGCGAGAAGCTTGCCTTCAACCCGGCCGATCTGGCCGCCCTCATCAACCGTGCGGCAGGTGAGTCTCCATGACGCCAGATGCACGAGGCCAGGGACAGCGGCCCTTCGGCGGTTTTGAACGCGAGCCGGCGCGGCGTGTTTTTGCCGCGGAACTGCGCGAGACCCAGCTCCAGTTCAAGGAAGGCGAAGATGAAAAGAGTCCGACATTCGCTCTCCTTCCGAC
>JAJRCL010000140.1 GCA_028679035.1 Methanomicrobiales archaeon
CAGAAGCGACAATGTTTTCGATTTTAAGCGATGCATATTTCGCTTCGTCCATTAATTACACTTGATCCCCGAGGAAGCATAATAGTGTCGTTCTCGCAGCTGTTCACCACCGAAACAGGATCATCATTCTGTTACCGGTTCACGGAGGGGCACGATGTTCAGACCAGAGCATTCAGGGGTTTCCATTTCCGCCGGACGATCCCTGGCCGACCGTGAAATAAAAGGTCGTCCCCGCATCGATCTGCGATTCAACCCAGATGCTCCCGCCGTGCCGGTCGATGATCCGTTTGACGATCGCAAGCCCCACACCGGTCCCTTCATACGCCCGGGAGCTGTGAAGCCGCTGGAAGACCTGGAACAGTTTGTTCGCGTAGCGCATATCGAAACCGATCCCGTTGTCCCGCACGTAATAGGCAACCATGGTATCCCGCAGAATCGATCCGATCTCGATCCGTGCCTCAGCCCGCGTCCGAGTGAACTTGAGAGCATTGGAGATAAGATTAAGAAATACCTGTTTGAGCAGCGCCGGGTCTGCCCGGCAGTCCGGTAGATCGCCCCGCACTATCTGGACCTTTCTTCCGGTATGGTCGAAACGCAGCTCTTCAAGTGCCTCCTCGACAAGAGTGCGGGGAGAGACTGTCTGGATATTCAGCGGGTGCCGGCTCGTGCGGGAAAAGGTGAGCAGATCGTCGATCAGGCGCGCCATATTCTGCGCATTCTCCCGCACTTTTTCCAGGTATTGCTGGGCGTCTGTTGCCAGATCTTTCTTATGGTGCTCCAGAAGGATTGAAGAAAACCCGTCAATTGCCCGGAGCGGAGCGCGCAGGTCGTGTGAAACGGTATAGCTGAACGACTCCAGCTCCCGGATTGCGGCTTCCAGCTCGATGGTCCGTTCCAGTACCCGGCGTTCCAGTTCCTGGTTCAGGCGGATCAGGTCTCCCTCTACTTCTTTGAGCCGGGTGATATCGACAACGATGCCGCGGAGTCCGAGAACGTCATTTCCCCGCAGGATCGGAGCGGAATAGACCAGTCCTTCAAAAGTGGACCGGTCCTTCCGGAGAAAGGTGTACTCAGACCCGTTGAACGCTATTCCTGCGAGAGAATCCTGGAAATTTCCCTTCAGGCGTTCATGCTGTGCGGGGATCACCATCTGCAGCGCTGTCAGTCCCTGTGCCAGTTCATCCGGTGAATAGCCAAAAGTATCGAACGCCGCACGATTACCAAATACCACATTTCCCTTCGTGTCTGCCTCAAATACGATCTGTGGAAGAAGGCCGACCAGATCACGGTACTTCATTTCACTTTCCTGCATCCGATCGATCGTCGCGGTAAGGGTGTTAACCATCGCGTTGATACTCTTCTCAAGCGATGCGAATTCGAGGGAAAAGGAGGAGGAGACCTTGTGGGTGAGATCCCCCTTCGCCACGGTATCAACATCGGTAACGATCTGCTGGAACGGCCGGGTGAGATAGCGGGCAACGACGACCGCGGAGAGGAGGGAGACACAGAGGGCGGCCAATGCCACGATACCATGAAAGAGGATCAGCCGGTTCAGCTGATCCTGGATTAATGCCGTATCATACGTCACTTCGACAATCCAGCTCATGTCGGAAGCGTACTGCGGATCGGTGAGATTGATAAACAGGTATTTTATGGTCTTGCCTGCAATCGCGTCCTGAACTTCGATTGTTTCCCGTTTCTCGATGATTTCCCCGAGAATTGCTTTCTCCTGTGCTGTCGGACGGTAACTGAAGTTGTTCACCTGGTGCCGCGTCGTATCGAAGAGACGCACGTTGAGGACATAGGGATTTAGGGTAGCAGCGTCGGCGATCCGCTGTTCGAACTGCAGTTTCCCGTGCCGCTCACGGAATACATCACCGACGAGCCCGAGCTCAAAGATATACTGGTGATCGGGAGAAGGCATGTAGGCATATTTCCGGAACTGACCCGTCGATACTTCCCGCACGATCCGGTCCGGGAAAAACCCGCTCCCGTTCAAAATCCCTGCCAGATAGGCATGCGTCACCGGCCATTGTTTAAAATCCAGACCGAGTTCGGGAGCATACGTGGAATATTCGATCATCATTGACTGGTTGATGACGTAGATATCCATCATGCCTCCGAGGTTGGATTTCACCTGGGTCAGGTTCATGCGCGCCGGATCTCTCCCAGCCTTATCATATTCCGCCATGAAAATGTCGAAACTCTGTTCCATGTCCAGATTAAGGGTATTATCATAGAGCCGGTATGCAGAATCGACCAGTTGAACGGTCTGGGTGATCTCCTCCTCCGTCTGCCGCTGCATCATGGCTGCATTCGTGTAAAAGTTCTCCCGAGCGCTCAGATAATCGGCGATCGTGACCCCGGTGGCTACGACGAGGGTGAGAATAACCATGGACAGGAGAAGATAATAGGAAAATGGCCGTCTTTTTCCTGACTGAGGTTCTTCCGGCATAGAGATGTCTTCGCACCTAGGATATCAGTGCTGTTTACTGCCCCGGTGAATACTGGAACGGGGCACTATAAAAAAGATCGATTCGAAAAAAGACTTCCCTCTACCGGGGATAATTCCCTGATCGCGATCTCCAGAATGGCCTTTCTTCAGGGCTGGTCCGGTAAACCGGTCAATTTATTTCGCCCGGAATGCCATGCGATTCCTCCAACAATTGCACAGAGACAGAGCACAACATGCGGGACTATGACGAGTCCTACGCGAACTTCCGCATCGGCAAGGGACCGGAACAACCTTGCCATGATCTGGGTAAACCAGAAAGGCGAGGAAAAAAAATACACCTTCTGGGACCTGATGGCCGAATCCAACAAAGCAGCGAATATTCTTCTCAAATATGGTATCCACAAGGGAGACCGGGTCCTGATCATGCTCCCTCGCATCCCCGAATGGTGGATCCTCACGCTCGCCCTGATCAAACTGGGGATCGTGTACGCACCGGCTCCGACGATGCTCACGCCAAAGGATATCAAATACCGTGTGAATGCTGCGGACTTCAAGATGGTGATCACCAACCTCGAGAACGCCGACAAGATCCAGCAGATCTGTACCGAGGCCCCATCCCTGACGCTGC